>CBDUXN010000006.1:0-43958 GCA_965371185.1 uncultured Thermoplasmata archaeon | reverse complement strand
AACTGATACTGGCGTATCTCTTTTAACGAAAAGTTTCTTGTAATCCCCCTCAGCATCCATTATTTCCAGCCTCATGAAAATGTAATTGAATATTCGTGTATCACAGGATTTGCAAGTAGCTTCTCGCACATATCCTTTATTTCTTTCTCTGCCTCGTCCCTGTTCTCCGTATTAAGATGAATCTCGAACACCTTCACGGATCTCACGTCTGCCACGTCAGCAAAACCAAGCAGTTCCAGGGTCTTTTTAGTGTTCGCTCCCTCTGGATCCGCCACACCTTTTTTCAATTTGATCTTGACCTCGGCCACTACCATGGGCTCTCCCTCCGACTGTCGATTTTAAAGCCATGTATCATACAAACATTCCTTGCCCCACCCCTTATCAAAAAGTGCAAGGCCTTATTTCACGACCCGAATTGGAATATGAATACTTAAGATATTTGATTGGCACGGGTACGTTTGTAAGTTCGGTGATTTTTCTCTTGTGATGGTATAAAAAAGGATATTTTGAGAGTTACTTGCTTCTATTGATTGGAATATTCTATATAAGTTTTTGAGAATATTTAAAAGGCAGATAATCTACATTTATGCGCAGTTCTCTGGCAACATCCCTTACACTATGATCTGTGGTGAATATTTTACAACTATAACGTTTTCCAACTGAAAGCAGAAAACAGTCCACCAATGAAAGGTTGTTTTTTGCAAAATCGATTTTAATGTTACCAGCATCGATAGCTTCATTGTCACCTAATTGATGAATCTCAGCTCTTGGAAGTGATTTTAACCAAAGAATTTTATCCTTACAAGCTTTTTTCCCAAGTTTGGGTGTGTTCCTGTAAAAGATTTCGCTAATCAACGGTTCAAAAAGTATCAGTGTTCCCCTTCCTTCTTTTACATCTTTCCAATGCCTAAGCCATTTTTCTGGAGCAGAACCAAAAAGTATAGTGGATATCGCATTGGTATCAAACAAATATTTTTTCATCAGGCTTCCTCAACAGGACAAACCTTCCTGAGCTTAATCTTACCCTTAACATTTTCAGCTACTTCGAGGCAGCCGTCCTCATCCTTCGATACGATCAAGGCTTCACCTGGAGCAAGCTTTTCATATATCGGTTCTTTCTTTTTCTCTTTCTTGGTCATATTCTCTCACCTATATCGTTCCCATCATTCTCTATTTACTACTACACTTATTAATCTTTCTCTATCAATTTTGTAACATTTTTATAAGATTCTGTAGGGCAAGGTCAAGCAGATTCTCGTGTTTTAACATGAGTCAATCCTCACTTGACGACGGAAACTGTATCTTCATAATGAGCCCCCCCATAAAGTATAAAAAGTATGAAGAGTATTACCCTTTGAGACCATGGCCAAGAAGAAGATAGCCATCAGCCTGGATGAAAAGCTCTTGGAACTGATTGACGAGCAGAGAGGCAACGAGAAGCGCTCCACTTACATCAATTCTATCCTGTCGGATCATTTCAGGGCCGCGCCTGATGATAAAGGCGGAGGAACCTTTGTCACGACCCTGGAACTCAGGAAGACCCTGAAACCCATATACGATAAACTGGTTATTTTGGAAGGACTTGCCCATGATGTCAAGGAGCTGCAGGAGTTCATCAGATCAAAGTGATTTTGAGCCATATCAATTGTTTATCAATTTTGATTTTATTGCCAAAACAATAAAAAGGGCATCACGTGATTTTCCATATGCCAGAAAGGAGCGAAAGCAGGATGCAGAAGATCAAATCCGGGGTAATAGGATTAAACCCGCTGCTGGACGGGGGCATAAACAAGTACTCCATTAGCGTTGTTGTCGGTGCCCCTGGAACAGGCAAAACCACGTTTGCCACCCAATTTTTAAGGAGGGGCTTGGAGACAGGACACGACGGTCTTTTCATAAGCCTGGATGAAAACAGGGAGCAGTTGATCACAGAAGCTGAGGAGATGGGCTGGTCAAATATTACGGATTACATGAACGCGGAGACCTTGGTTTTTGTGGATGCCAACGGTAAAAATTTCTCTGATTTCGTCAGGGAGGAACTGCCCAATTTTGTTGCCGAGTGGAGAGGAGGGGATACGAGGATAGTCATCGACCCTTTAACACCCATCATATGGGCGAACGAGGACAAGTACACCCAAAGAGAGCTCCTCACCTTTCTCTTCAAGGAAATAAAGAAGATCGGCACCTCGGTTTGTACTTTG
This sequence comes from uncultured Thermoplasmata archaeon, assembly GCA_965371185.1. GTDB lineage: Archaea > Thermoplasmatota > Thermoplasmata. The sequence continues at coordinate 41,757 of CBDUXN010000006.1, read as the reverse complement.
GAGGAACATGGTATCAGCGGCACTCTTTTGGGACCTGAGACCTTCATGCCCATGTACCTGGCAGATTCCATCGTTCACCTGAAATTCGTTCGGGATAACTCCAATATGCACAGAAAATTGGAGATTTTGAAATGCCGTAACAGCAAACACAGCAATCGATCGTATTTCTTTAAGATAATCAGGGGTTTCGGAGTCGTGATAGAAGGCGACGGTGAGGGCAGCGGTAAATCCAAAAAGCCCACCCACAACATTCCAAAGATTTTGGAGGAAAACCTTAGGGACAGACTGACAGAGATCCCGATCGCTGCAAAGGAGAGAATACACCAGTCGTTAGCCAAATTGAACGACAAGGATTTCGAAAAAATCGACATTTCATATTTAATAGATGGAATTCTGGAGGATTACTCTGAAGAGGAGAGCGGTTAATGAAAAAAATGATAACAGAGTTCGACAGGCTGTTGAACCAAAGGAAAAATCCTGTCAAAGATGAATTGAGAAAGAGCAAGAGATCATCGCTATTGAACGAATCACGCTGCGCTATTTATGAATTTTTGTGCTATCATCCCTGCAGCTCGGTAACGAGCATAGCAAAGGGCCTTAAGGTTTCTGAATCCAGCGTGAGATGGCATCTGGACAAGCTTGTCGCTGAAGGATATGTGTCTTTAAGAGAAGATGGAAACTTAATTTACTTTCCCAAACACATGATCAAAACCGAGCATATCGATATCTTCAAATTGCTGGCTTTGGAAAGGGCGGATGCGATTCTCTCTTCGATCAGGGCGAACGAGGGACTGAGCCAAAGCGAACTCTGCAAAGAGCTTGATTTGAACAACCGAACGGTGATGAAGTACCTATTCGATCTGGAGTTTCTCGGCTTGATAAGGCAGACCAAAGACGGAAAATATAAGCGTTATTATCCAACGGACCGGATGGTTGACCTGAAGAACGATTACAGAAAAAACGCGGGCAGCTTCAAGGAATATATCCTGAAAAAAGCGAAACAGGAGGGTATGAGCCCAAAGATACTGTTGTCCACTCCTGAGCTCTTAAGGCTCACATTTGCCGCAAGAAAAGAAAAAAGGATATTGAACATTCCAATGATTCCCCATGACGGCGGGACATATAAGCTGAGGAACTTGGGAAAGGACGGATACGTTCCGAAGAACGGCCTCATAAACCTGTCTTAAATTCGTGTTCTGGCCCTATATTTTTCTAACCTTTTAAAGGATTTAATTAACAACTGCATTTTTCGTACAGATTGCTGGATATTTACTACACAATCCGCTTATTAGGTGCCTTGTATAGTTAATAGCGAGTAAAGAACTCACTTGGTGTAAAGGGATGGCAAATTCCGGCGAGAATCAAAAGAAAACGCGCGAATGTTCTGTATGCGGGAATGCTTTAGACTCTGAGACCTTGAGATGCGAGCACTGCGGCAGCATTGTAAAGGAAGCTATCGACGAGGCAGTTTTTGAAGATGATGAAGATATAACCGAATATAAGAAGATATTCAAGGATTTCGCTGATCGCTGGGAAAGAACAGAAGAAAAAAACCGAAACAGGACCGCACCTCAAAGAAAAAAGAGAACCCTTAAATCCCAGAAGAAACCACGGAAGGAGCCAACATTTGAACCGGAGGATACGGACAAGGATCAGGCATGGGGGGACATAGACAAGGAGATCCAGGAAATTTTGGAGGAAGTGGATGCTGAGGCGCTTTCCGAGGACGTGGTCAAGGGTATGGAAGTACAATGTCCGTTTTGCGGTGGACCGGTTTGTGCAAGAGACAAAGAATGTCCAAGTTGCGGTTTGAAATTGAACGGGGTGGATGGGCTTCCTGATGGGGAATTGGCCTCAGCAGAAAAAGAGGTGGATGAGAACGAATATCCGTCAAAAATCCAGGGCGCATTTGACACGCTTGTTGAGGAACTTGAAAAATTGCACGGTGAAGAGCCGGAATATGAGGAAGAGCCTCAAGGGGAAGATTTTGGGGAAGTGCCAGAAGATGCATTGACAGAAGCCAATAAAAGGGTAGCTGAGAGCGCATCCAAGCAAACGGTTGATATGGCTATAGAGGAATTGATTGAAGAACTGGAAAGGAGGAAGGACGAAGATGCAGACCTTAAGAAACAGCCTCAAGAGAAATCTGCCCATTTTGAGTGTCCTGAGTGCGGTATCCTCGTGGATCCAACGACTACAAAATGCCGAGGCTGTGGTGTTGAGTTCACCGACTTTGAAGAATCTGATGGAAATGTCATGGAAAAATCCCTTGAGGAATTGGATAGGTTCATAGAGGAAACCGCGTTAGAGCTTGAAATGGAGGGCGAGGGTGTAGGATTTGTCTCACTCCAAAGCGATCTTGAGAAGGGCGACGGTGTAAGAGGAACCTTGGCAAAGTCCCTCCCAGGAGATCTCAAACAACAACTTGATTCCTACTCTGATTCTCTCCTAGAAGTATTTCACATGGACGCGGTGTTGGGTTCAGGTGATTTAAGGGATTATAAGGATGGAGCATATGAATTTAGATGCCCTCTGTGCGAGGTGATCGTTTCCCTTGGAGAAAGGTACTGTTCAAAATGCGGTATGTTATTAACTGTGGAAACGAAGGTAAAGAGAAGTTTTATAGTTGATTTTCTTCGACGGATACAAAATGTAATGAAGGAGCTACAAAGCTCCGGAAGGAGGGAAGAAACACAGGATAACTTGCGATCTATAGATAGCAAAATATCAAAAAATCTTATGGACGGGGAGCTTTGGTTTCAGAAAGGACTATTACTAAGCGATCTACGCTCCTTCGATAAAGCGCTTAAGGCCTTCAACATCGTTATTGAACTCAATCCTGAGCACAAAAAGGTCCATATCGCGAAGGCGCACGTCCTCGGCAAGTTCAATAAGATCGAGGAAGCGTCTAAATGCTACCAAAAGGCCTTTGAAATTCTGGTGCCGGATTATGCGAAAGAACCTGAAATAGAGGAGAGAGTAAAAAGAACATTAAGGCCTAAAAAGAAGCGGTCTGATTTGGGCTTGACAAATGGGCTAACCAATGGGTTGAAAAGGACAAGAGGATTAACAAATGGCCTGAAAAGAGGAAAGCGAGGTCTCACAAATGGATTGACCAATGGTCTTACTAATGGATTGAAAAGAGGTAAACGCGGCCTTACAAATGGACTGACCAACGGCCTGAAAAGAGGAAAGCGAGGTCTCACAAATGGATTGACAAACGGTCTTACTAATGGACTCAAAAAGGGTAAACGCGGACTCACAAACGGCCTGACAAATGGTCTCACAAATGGAGTGAAAAGAGGTAAACGCGGCCTCACCAATGGCTTGACAAACGGTATTACGAATGGTATTACAAATGGTTTAAAAAGAGGAAAGCTTGGCCTCACAAATGGCTTGACCAATGGAATTACCAATGGTCTCAGAGCCTTAAAATCGGGGCTCACGAACGGCATTACAAACGGCAACGGTATTACAAACGGTTTGGGAAGCGGTGGAGCATTAATGGAAGGAAGGAGCACAAGGCGAGGATTGGTGATCGTGCCGTTGCTGATCCTGTTATTGGTAATCACGCCCTACTTTCTATTCATAAGTCGTGTTCCCCCGGAAGCCATAGAGATCGACGGCAGGTTTGGGGACTGGAGCGAGGTTGTGGATAATTCCGATGTTCATGAGGCTTTACCTTTCAACCCCAATGTGGATATTGTGGATTACCGCGTGGATGCCAGGCAAATGGAGTTATCGTTCTATTTGAAGGTTGAAGGTGAAATGCTGGCAGGGGAGTCTGATGGCGGTAAACAAGTTGATACCGCTTACATTTTCATAGACACGGATCAAGGCGCGGATACAGGTTATTTCATAAACGGAATTGGAGCAGACTATATGGCCAAGGTTTGGGGCTGGAAGGGGGAGGTACTGGGCAGCAGTCTTTGTACGTTCACCTTAGACACACAGGATTGGAATCTATGGACGCAAGAGGGCGGTGTAGCGGCAGCAGTCAGCGGTTCTGAGCTGGAGGTGCAGGTGTCTTATGGTGCCGTGTACATGGATAACAAGGGTGCCATTGATGCCCTATTCTATATGCAGAGCTGGGACAAATTCGAGGATTTCTCAGATACTGTGATAAGCAATATGAAAGGCGTTTTGTCTGTGAAGCAACAGGGCGTTGTCGAGGATGTGATAAGCGGAAACGGCAACAGGCTTCTTAGGCTTGAATTTGAGGCCTTGAGTGCCGATATTACGGTGAGCGAGTTAAAGGCATCGAGAACAGGTGTTGGAGGTGATGCCGATGTGGGAGATATCAGGCTTGAAGATGAAAACGGCAATCCTCTGGCCACAGGAACGATGAGCAATGGCCAGGTGACATTTAGGCCTGAACTTTCCATTCCTGAGGGCCAATCCCGAATTATATACCTTGTTGTTGATATCAGCGGGAGTGCAACCGCAGAGAACACGATCGGCTTCAAAATCGTGAACAACCACCATATAATCACGAATAGTGGCACGATTTCGCTGGAGAGCCTTAATCCTACCCCAGGCTACAACGATAACACTTATATCTTGGCAGTGCCAAGCAAAGTCAAAATAGATGGTGCGTTTGCAGATTGGGAGGATCATAACCTAAGCGATGATAATGTAGATGATGTCGGAAATAAAAATCTGGATATTATAAAATACGGAGTTTCAAACGATACGCAGGCAATTAATTTCTACCTACAAGTTGATGGCGAGATTGCAGGTGGTGTGAAAATACCGTACTGGAATAAGGCTGTGAAGCAAGAGCCCACCGAATCACCAGGTCCTTCTCCTACACCCCAACCCTCTCCCGCTCCTCCAGTCCAGCCAAAAACAGGTGAAGATTACGCCTATATTTTCATCGATTCGTTACCAGATTCTGGATACTTCATCCCACAAATACAAATGAATGCAGATTATATGATACTTATAAAAGGCAGGCACAACAAGATCATGAGCAGCTCATACTTCGAATGGACAGGGACCAATCCATTTGAATGGAGCTGGGAGGAAAGGGAAGGAGTGGCTGCAGAAATAGATTCCATGCAGTTGGAAACAGGTTTAGAATATGACAAGCTTGGTCTTGACCAGGACAACGGTTCGTTTACAGTGTATTTTCAAACATCTGACTGGGAGAACACCACAAAGGATTACTCTGATGGGGCTGTGACTATAAATATGACGACTCGAAGCTACATTTTTGAACCTCGTGGAACTAGACACTTTGCGGATGCAAACGGAGGTTATGGGCTCGTGGCTCCTGACGGCGGGACAATCGATATCACAATCGATGGTGTGATCGACGAAGCAAGTGAGAATGACTGGACCACGACGGCTAAAACAGACACCTACGGTTCCTACCTTAAAACATATGTGGTCTATAACGGCTCAGATCTATTTGTTGCGGTGGAGGTTCTTGCACAGACAACTGGCAGCGGGGCAAGCGGTGACTATGCCGAAATAACCTTTGACTCGAATCATAATGGGGGTTCAGCCCCAGATACAGATGATTACAAATTTAATTTGTCGAACCCTGGAGGTAGCGCAACCCTTGAAGAATATGATGGCACTGGAAGTGGATGGGACGATACCTGGAATTCAAATCTTTGGACAGGCCAGGCGGATGATACTGATACTTATGTTACCTATGAGTTCAGAATCAATTTATCCTATGTTTTCGGCACCAGCACACCTTCTACCGGTGATATTGGAGGATTCTCGGTTCATGTCTACAACTCAACAGGGGATGTCTATTACTACTGGCCTGATGCCACCGGTTCTGGTGATTCTAATGGGCGTGAAGATGATCCGTCCGATTGGGGGGACTTGTTCTATACAAAACCGAGATTGGTCATAAACGAGGTTTCCCAGAATACCACAGATGAATGGGTGGAACTTTACAACGACGGTGATTCAATAGACATAAACGGGATCGTTTTATCAGATCAGGATGGATTTACCTGGAAAAGAGCATCGTCTCTTGTGGTTCCAAATGATGTTTACCTTATTCTCATGAACGGAACAGGTACGGACGACACTGACTTCTCCGATGGAAACGGCACGCTCTATATTGGAACAACAGAGTTCAACAACACTGGCGACGATGTTCTGCTCAAGTATGGCGGCAACGATATGGGATTAGATTATATGCAGTATGGGACCGGAAGCGATATCCAAAGCTGTCCAACAGATGCTGCCTCTGAAAATTCCTGGTCTGGGACTTTGACCGCACCAGAGGCAACCAACTCTTCTGGGAGGGACAAGGACAGTTCCGACACGAATAGTGCTGGAGATTGGGATAACACTGGAGGTCCGGATGTAAATCAGCGAACCATGGGACATGTTAACTATGCTGCAACATTGACGGTGTCTGGAACTGATTCAGCGCTGTCGAATGTTTATCAAGGCCAGAATCTGGTCGTTATGTTGAACTTAACCCTTTCAGCAGATTATGGTTGGATCGAGGTAACTGAGATAGTAGTAAACCGAACGGGAACCAGCACTACTGAGTCCGACATATCAGAGGCCTCGTTATGGGATGATGTGAATGGGGACGGAGACTATGACTCAGGAACAGATGTTCTTCTCGAAACCGGAACATATTCAGACGGTGACTATACATTTTCCGGATTGTCAATATATGTTCAAAATGGAAACCCAGAATATCTACTAATTATCTATAATATATCATCATCAGCAAATACTGGTGTTACTGTTGGGGCGCAAATAGATGGTGAATCAAATATTACAGTCTCTAGCCCAGATAGCGTTGCGTCATTTTCCGCAATTCAATCCACGAACTCGCTGATTAACGCAAACGAGCTCACCGTTTACGGTGAAGATGCAGCATACAGCGTTGTTTTCCAGACTGAAGACTATGCTGAAATGCTCAACTTCACATTGAGCACTACATACGGCACGGTGACAGTAACCCAAATCGATGTTACAAGAACAGGAACAAGCTCGCAGGAATCGGACGTTGATGAGGCTATTTTGCATGAGGATGTCAATGGTGATGGTAATTATGACTCAGGTACTGACACTTACATCGCAACCGCAACATACTCAGGGGGTGTTTACACCTTCTCAAGCCTTTCAATAACTGTAACGGCCGGAACAGATAAGAATCTCCTGATTATGTATAATATCTCTGATACTGCTTCAATGGATGTCACGGTTGGTGCTAAGATAAACGGTGCAAGTGATATTACAGCTCAGAGCCCTGACACTGTTGGTTCCTTTAGTGCCATTTCTTCCACTAACGCCCTAATAAAGGATTCCGATATATTCGTCATAGAAAACACAGGCGAAACATACGAATCCACGGCTGGCGGGAAATCTTTCACTTATATGGGGGATCCAAGTGATAATTTTGTTGCCATTTGCATGAACAGGAGTAACAACGATATCTATGCCTTTGGAGAAGAAGGCGAGGTTTATTGTTCCGCAGATAATGGACAGACCTGGACCTATCGGGGAGATGCAACAACGAAAAAGGATATTGTAGATGCCACAATAAACTTGAATGACAACATATTTGTGGTTAGATCGCTTGGGATTGTGTTGATGTCCACAGATTACGGAGTGTCATGGGTGGAAAAAACTGACTGCGGAAATTCAATCGCAGGGATTGAAGCCAATTATTCAAATGGTGATTTATATGTGGTAGATATAAATGGAAACATTTTTTACTCCTCGGACAGTGGCGATACCTGGACGACCCGAGGCGATGCAAGCTCTGGTAACGATGTGCAAGATATTGCTATCGACTCCAACGATTACATCTATATTTTGGAAGAATCGGGCGAGGTTTATCGCTCTACTGACTACGGCGAAACATTTTCGCAATTATCTGACATAGGTTCTGACACTTATGTTGGGATAACCATAGATACACGGTATGACTACATCTATGTCATAGCTGATGATGGCCGTGTCTATATGTCTGCAGATACCGGAAACAATTGGGTTTTCAGGTCCGACATCGGTTCTGAAACTGACTATCAAGACATTACATGCATACCAGAATTCCCGGATGCGGTTATTCCTGTAATCGGGTCCTTAGCATTATTTGTAATATTCCGAAAGAAAACGCTGAAAAAATCAAGGCGGGGCGGAAATCTAGCCAAAAAACGGGAGAGATGAACATGAAAATCGGAGAAAAAATGAAATTGTCCAATTTCAAGGGAAATTGGTCTGTGTCCATGCTGAAAAAGGTTGTTTCAGATCTGAAGGAAGGAAGCGACATTGAAGGAGCTGTGCTGGTTGGAGGAAATGACACTGTAATAACCTTCGACCTGCCAGAGAATGGGGACTACAAGGCGGAAATACCTGAGATACTGGCACTGCTCGAGGATCAAAAATTGAGTCCTGCTGATGAACACCGTGATTGCATGTTCATGCAATCCATTCTCGATTACAACGGCTGCAGGATTCTCGCCCAGAAACTGAAAAACAACCTAACTCTTTTGGTAATGCTTCAAAAGCAAGGCTATGTGGGCCTTGCTATGTTAGATATCGAAAATTCCATAAGGAGGATCCAAGAGATCCTTGGAGAAAATGATGTTCGAGAGCCCAACAATTGATCGTATTTCCAAAGGTATCAAAAATTAAGAAGGAAAAGAGTGTTAAGGTGGAAAGTCATGGTCATATCCAATAATTTGGTGATATCTAAGCATTCCAGCTCAGGCAGAAGAGGGCGGGAGAATAAACTTCAGACGGATTATAGTTTTAGTTTAACGCTGCCGCCGCGAGAATGCTATCTGGTGGAAGAGGGGAAGCCGAACCTGAGCTTCGAGCTGTTCTTCGAAGTGGCCAAGCGATGCGAAAATCGCATGATCGTGACGCATATCTATCCAAAAATATTGGCTTCGAAGTTCAAGGGGAAAAGGCGGGAAATTATCGAGAGTACGCCCATACTTTGGCTTTCTTCTCAAACAGGGGATGACTGGATAAACCCTCTTGATATCGGCATACTTGTGGATAAAATTGTACGATTCATAGAGAACAGCGAAAACAGCGTGATACTGCTTGACGGGATCGAATACCTCATCGTTAACAACGGTTTTCAGAACGTTATGAAAACCATACAACGAATGATCGAAACGGTAATGCAGTACAACTCCAGGCTGATAATACCCATAGAACCCAGAGCGTTGGAGGGCAATGAGCTCGCCATTTTGGAGAGGGACATGGAGGTAATAACCATAGGTGTGGAAAAATAGTAAGACTTGATAGTGTTATCAATGTCGATAAAGTCGGCACAACCGTTATTATAATACTTTATAATACTGATATTGGATTGATTGGAAATCTAAAATGATACCGGAAGGCTTCACATGATGGAAAAGGGGCGCGTATACCTCGTAAAAGAAAAAAAACCGGAAAAAACCTTCGAATATTTTCAGAAGATAATAAAAATGGACTTCGAAGGCCTGTGCATATCAAGACGGCACCCGGAAAGCCTCAAGCAAAAATATGAGATGGACGGGACCACGATACTTTGGCTGACGACCGCAATGGGCGAGGACTACATAAATCCAACGAACCTGGGTATTTTAACGAACTTCACAGTGAATTTCATGGAAAAAAATCCCAGCAACTGCGTGATCATGATGGATGGTATAGAATACCTTTCGATTTACAACGATTTTATGAATGTGCTCAAGTCCATATATTTCTTAAACGAGGTTGCCATGAAAAACGAGGCTATAGTCCTGATTTCCATCACCCCGGGGGCATTCATAGACAAAAATCTGGCCCTCCTCGAAAGGGATATAGAGGTCATGGAACCGGGTTCAGTTGAGGTTGATTGAAGTTTTTAAAACTTTAAAAAATTCCAGGACCATGATCAAGAGCCATATGACGTCATGGTCAGGGATATACCCGAGGCGAGCTTGAAATGCACTTTGAGCCTCTCCCCCAATAGATAGACATATGCCCCGTTCAGCTGGGACTGGTAGAGCTTTGTGCCTTTTCCCCGATGGTCATATATCACGCTTGCGACTATCAAAAGACCGATCCTCTCAAGCTCACGAATTCGCCGATAGCATGCAGCGATAGGGATGTTGTACTTCCTAGATAACATCCTGGCACTTTTCGATGTATGATAGGTTGCAGCCAGAATCTTACTTGCATATTCATCCGAAATGAAGCTCGAAACCTTGAAGGGGTCCATCTTAATTCTTTCTTCTGTCATGACGCATCAATATTATCATTCTCTTCAGATACTATACCACTTTTGGTACGGTTATCATAGCTGGTTATCACGTAAAAAAAGGGAGAACGGAAAATGTGATCTCGGAAACTGTATTATGAATACAAAAAATTTTCTATCTGACAAAACTGCAGAAATATTAAAAAAAATAAAAAACGGAGGGGTTAATCCTGAGACCAGTAATCGTTCTGGGAATCGTCCAAGGGTGTCCATTCTCCACCGAAGTTCTCCACACTGCCTGTCTTAAGCTCGAACCTCACCCTGAGTTTACCCTTCTCAAAGAATATGTACGCGTTTTTCAGCTGTGAAAGGTATATCCTGATCCTCTTCCCTTTTTGTGTTAGAACCTTGTCCACGCACGTGAGAAGACCGACCTTCTCCAGGAGGTGTATTCTTCTGTAGCATGCAGCTATGGGGATTCCAAATCTGTGGCTCAATTCCAGTGCACTCTTGGGCTTCTTGTAGGTGGCAACGAGGATCTTGGCCGAATATTCGTCTGTTATTATCTTCGACGCTTCTATTGGATTCATATCATTTTCTTCCATGTGAAATCCCTTTCCGCTGAGTTTCTTATGATAAAAAATGGTCATGATATCTTATATAATATCGCATACGAGTATCAGAGTTGAGTATCAAGCTTGATTATCAATTAATATTTCACATCGTTTAAAGTTTTAAAAATCCAAGATCAAACCAGGTAGGACTCAAGAAACGCCTTTAGATCGATTTCATTGCCGTTGGAAAGGAACAGCACCGCGGGAAACGTCACCTTGAACCTCCCGTTCTCAAAGCGAACATATCTCTGATTCAACTTGGCTCTGTAGAAAAAATCCACCTTATTTGGATCCTCATTGGACGAAATCTCACCCGCAGCCGTTATCAAACCGTTTTCTCTCAACTTTTGTATGATGGAGTGACATTCGGCAGGTGGTATGTCGCATACCCTGCTGATCTGGTGTGCGTTCAAGGGCCTTTTCATGGTTGCAGCAAGAATTCTGGCAGCGTATCGATCTCCATGAATAAGCTTGGTCATTTTGAATATGTATTGGAGCTCCCTACTGCTCAATTTTCCTACTTCTTGATTTTTGTCGATCATTCTCCATGCCTCATTCAAAAATGGACGAACAGATTATTTATCAACTATCCTTCAGATATCATCCTTGAATATCAAATTTGAGAATACATGGGTTCTAATGGTAAACAGGAAGAACAACAACATATTTATCTGAAAAAGGCGTTTATCCGAACTGATGCCGCAATTGCCGCTGTCAAGGAGAAATGAAGGAATTGGAGAATTCTTTGAAGACATCCCAACGTTGATCGTTGTGATCATCGGGTTCGGGATATTTCTGCTGAGCCTTGTCAATGCATTTGTAGGATATCAGGCTCAACAAGATTCTTTTAGGATGCACCAGGAAAACGTACAGTTCATGGAAGCGATTAGGGCTTACGACAAATTCACATATAACTCCATGGAAGGGGTTTTCCTTGGGTATAAAATACTTCAGGTTTCCGATGATACGATTGAATTGGATTTCAATCCAGATGCCCTGGGTTATGATTACAGGATCATCATCAACGATGTTAGTGATTATCCGGATGGTAATCTATATAAGGTGAGCTTTCAAACTGCATCGCCTCCGCCAGAGCGTTCGAAATATACCGCGGCTTCGTCCGTGATCATAAAGGTCGATGAGCATTATCATACCGCACAGTTGATCGTTACCATATGGAAGTGAGGATATGGGGCGGAATTTGACGAGATTTACAGAGGACGAAAAGGCCCAGGCTTCTTTATTCGATGCTTTAATGTTTTTTACAGTGATGCTGATCGCCTCCATGTTGATATTTATTTTCTCCAGTCAAACCTTACAAACGCAAGAGGTCATAAGCAGGGAAGATATGATGAGATATACAGAAGAAACGAGGGAGGCTTTATTGCAGAGCACTGTGTACGAAACCTGGTACTTCGACATTCACGGCAATAAGATCATGAAACCATCTGGCAGCACTAACATCAACGAACTTCTACTGGAAGAACTTGCGCTTTTGGACGACGGCTTACCCAGGGAAAATTTCGAGGATGGTTATGAACAAGATATTCAAAGAACCATGGACAGGCTGGTAGGGGCTGGTTATGGTTATGCAATCGAAGCGAGTTATACCAATGAAAGCAACGGAATAACATATGATATCTTCATATCCAGGGTTGATTCCATAGACGATATCTCTAATAGAGATGTGGCAACCTCTCAGTGGTCGTCACCCATGTTAAACGTCGGGAAATCAGGCGGTGCCATGATAAAACTCAGCATTTGGAGGGTCTGAGATGTTAATGGGGGGAGATCTGCCTTGAGGAAAATCCACGGCGACGATAAAGCCAGAGCTTCATTTGCCATGGTAGGTGTGCTGTTTTTACTGCTGGGAAGCGTCAGCGCAGTATATCTTGCGGCTGTGAACAATGAATTTAGAAACATTCAGATCGAAAACAAAGAGATAAGGAGGATGGACATAGCCGTAGGTAAGGCCCACATCGAGGTTCAGGCCGAGGCATATCACAAGGCATTGAGTGCAATTTTGCTGACAACCCAGATGGATAATAGCCAGTCACTCAATACCCTATTTCAAGAGAAATTTTCACAATATCTCAACGATAATTTCCCTAGAAGGAAAGAGGACCTTGATATTTCAATTAATAACCATCAAGCACTTCTTGTACCCAAACAAAAAAACGCGCTGGACTTCGACAATTACAACAGGATGGTTTCAAGGGAATACCAAGGTGTGGATGGGAATGTGGAGTTCAAGGAATTTGACCTGAGCGTTTCAGACGTGTATGGACGAACCACGAAGACGGTTTACTATTCTGCATTGGGATACGTGAATTATACGGTCAAGGAAACGAATTCTAAAAGAACCCTTAACAAGAATCTGACATTCGATAGGAGTGTAAAATGCCCTTATCCCCTTCTTGAAGGGTCGTTTCAAACCTTTGCTGCCAATGCTCAGGGTGAGTCTACAGATTTGGGTAGAATGATCAAGTACATACTCACAACCATTGCTCAGTTCCGTGTTTTAAATGGATACGGTATTGGAGACGAAAACAACGATGGTGTTTCCGAGCCTGGAGAAGGGACGGACTGGAAAAGCGTGATAGATAAGGAAGATGTGGAGCTGGCGGTCAACCTTGCCATCCTGTTGGAGGAGATAAAACGATACAGGACCCTGGACCCTCAGAGCCTATCAGCACTTGACATTATGGCGTACAATAGATACGATGAAGCAAGAGCCGGTATTGGACAGGATAATCCAAACGATTCACCGGCAAATAGAACGATCAAGAGACTCTTAGAAAAATACGCTACTCTGGGCACCATCGATGCTGCTGACATTTTCGCGCTGTATGCCTGCATCGATTCGAGTACAATGGACATAGAATCGATTTTCGCTCAGTCGATGTATTCGGTTGTTGATCAATATGCACAGGAATTCTTGGATCACTTTGGACTGGGTGAAAATGCCCAAGATCTGACAGGATTCATCACAAATATCTTCTATTGGTTTGGAATAGACTCGAACATATTTGTGGATCCTGGCATGTATACGGATGATGGTGAATGGGTCAGAGCATACGGCGATGGTTATTACGAGACCATAACAGAACATATAACTGCACCGTCGAGCAGTTGGAACAAAGGGGGAAACTGGCAATGGGATTCACCGGGAGGTTATTATGGAAATCAGAAAGGGGACGGTAAATATGGGAACAATGCAAATGAGGCTCTTTCCAAAACCATAACCCTGATCCCTGATTTCGACGATGAAAATGATGTCGACACGATACCTCTGGGTTCCATTGATGAGGAGACGTTTTTCTACGGGTCCTGTGTTACCAGTTTGTCGTTCGAGTCGAAGATCCGTCTGAATGACCTAAACGACATTGGCGAGGTGCAGATCAAAGGTCCGGACGATTCAACCTGGCAAACCTTGGACACGTTTACGTCAGACCATGACTGGACAGCCAAGAGCTACAACATTTCAAGCTATTTTGGGCAGTCGAATATCCAGATTCGCTTTCGATTCCAGTCCAACGGAACAGGGGTTGATGAGGGGTGGAGGATTAGAGATATCGATATCGAGAAGCGATATTTTGGCAAGGATGTCATGGATAGCAGTGTAGGCGGAGAAAGCGTTGAGATTGACGCATACTTCAAAGATTTGGTATCTGCCACTTCAGGCGTGATAATCAACCCATTATCGTGGTTTCAGGACACAGTGAGGGGTTACCTATCGGATCTGTTCAAAGGGCTGGCCAAATTCACAGCGGATAATGTCTTTTCACTGCTTTTTAACGGTGTTAGCCCACAGCTCCCCGTCAACCCAAAGGACGAGGAATCGATATTAGAATACCTTGAATCCACTGCATACCAATGGACCTACGATGCCATAATAGCTTTGAAGGATGACATTGAAAACTCAGAGGATTTCATAGTGGACGCAGCAAAAGACTTCTTAAACATGGTCAAGGTTCAGATTTTGAACTTCGCTGTCATTCCTCTGAATATTTGGTTAGATGATGTGGAAAACTGGGTTAATGAGGGGATAGATGTGATAGCGATCATCCTTGAGAGCCTTGCAGAAGCTAAGGAAGGATTTTTGGCCAACGCCACCGGTTTTTTCGGCCTCTCTGAGTTCTTCAGCGATCTCGGGGACATGATCTCCAATATTGTGGATGATTTCCTTCTCTGGAACACGATTGAAAATGATATTAAAAACGCCATCAATTCGGTGATCGCTCAGGTGAACAGTGCCGCGGCAGGCATCACGGATTTTGTTAACGACCTTTCAATGAGTGGAGTGGAGCCATTTTTGGATGCATTGAGAGATGTTGTGTTTTCGTTCTTGGATGCCAGTGCGCAATTTATAAACCTGTCTATGAACGAGATCATCAGGGGAAGCGAAATCGCTGATACTGAGTTCCAGATTGGCAGCAATTATGATAAGCCATTCGAGTTCTGGAATGGAGATTTTTCTTGGGCAGAAAACGCAAAGAGCATCGATTATGAGAATGTGAACGTATTGCAAAAACCGCGTTATTTGAACGCGACAGAGAAAGATAGAACCGAAATAAGCCTTGATAATGTAGATATCGATGACGAGGATACTAACAACGATTTACTGGTTTTCATGGGCGATCCAAAAGGGATTCACTACACCAAACCCCTGGGAACTTCCAACCGACCATTTGAGACGCATTGGGACATATTAATCGCAGGTAGAATAAATTTGAGCACGCGGACTGATAACAGGATATTCCTTGGGAACGGTACCCATTATTATACATGGTGCAATGGCACCTTGAACATCAATTTATCGGAAACAATAACCGTATTTTCAGGTTGGGAACTGGAGGATGTGGATTATGAATCTTCAAATATCTTTTCAGATGATGAGATCGATTTTCTGGATTCTGTTTGGGAAGAACTTGTAACCATTACAAACTGGGGCATCGATAGTTTTCATAAATTTATTGCGAACCTGGGAGATATTATCAGAATGGCCAATGAAGAAGGGGCAAGGTTAGGGGAGAGGATAGCCGGGATTTTCGGGACTTTGAGAGAAGCTCTAAGGAATGCCCAGGACCCTTCAAGCTTAAATTTTGTCGACAATATTCTCGATGAGGCTGAAAAATTAGGGGCAAGGGGTATTGGCCCATTTTCTGCATACGGTTTCCAATTCGTAATCTCCACCAATGATGACCATACTAACATAACGCTCTATCAGGAGAACGGTACTTTTATGTTCACCCTAACCATGGAGGAGGATGATATGGAGCTAATCGGAAATCTCTCCTTTTGGTGCGTTGATGCCGACATAGAAATGCATCCTCTCAATGAACTGGATTGGCTGACTGTTCATGGATCGATCGATTATACTGGCTTTAACATACCATACCCTGTTGATGGTTGGGAATTCGATATTCGAGCCCCTGATACGGAAGATCTGGTAAGTGTCGAGATCTCAGTTGAAAGTGTATGGGGGGAGAACATACAGATCTCTACCTCAACTGGTGCAACGATAAGTTCCAATTTTGGGCTCGAATTGAAGGTAAGCGAAGATGTAATCGATGAAATGGAAGATATTATCATCGAGCCAATTGTTGATATCTTCGAAGAAAAACTTCAGGACCGTGAAATCGAGATGTCTGTTCTGGATTTCATTTCGATTGTAGAGGAAATCGGAACAGGATTGTTTGATAATGTGGTTGGACGCCTTTCACAGATCAGCGATTTCGAGGTGTTTTTTGATCTTGCCATGGCCGATGATAGCATTGGAGAAGGCGAAACAAGGATAGCTTTTGTGGTTAGAAATTCAACAGATACCATTACCACATTTTTCAAATGGTTTTTGAACAATGCTGAGAACTTGATCTTCAGCATACTTGGCAGTTTTAATCCCTCTAATATGGGAAGGGCATTTATCCCTTTAGAGAATTGTATCTTCCTCACGGATAGTCATTGGCAGTATATATCTTTCAAAAATGGATACGACGTTGATGATTCAGAACTCCTCGAGGGAGCTGAAGGGATCGCAACCTCCTCTATGAACATTCCCTTTATTATGGAGACACACACACCCTCTTTTTTCGATACGGATGTTGGAGAATCCCATGCCGAGTGTGGATTAGTGGTTTCTGAAGAAACCGGGACGGGTGAGTCTGGTAAGTATAATGTGGAGAGAACGATTTGGTTGCTCAAATTGGAAATAAGGGAATGGCATGGACCTTGATGGTTCTTGGGTTTGGTTATCGTATTCGCCAAAAAACCTATCAAACCTGAGCTTGATACCCTGATTGACCAGTAGGCGTGAAAAGATGGACATAAAACCGTTAACAATCCACTCATACGACTCGATAATGGCATTGTGGAAAAGGGCAGACTTGCCTTACAAACCGAAAGGAAGGGATGGCAGGGATGAAATGGAGAAGGAGTTCGAGAGAAACCCTGATCTGATATTGGGTGCCTTTGAAGAGGAGAAATTGATTGGTATGATAATCGGTACAGACGATGGAAGGAAGGGATGGATAAACCGCCTTGCCGTGGAGCCAAAATATAGAAGGGGAGGTGTGGCAAGGGAATTGATTGTCGTGTTGGAAAAAGCCTTGAAGAAACGCGGAAGAAAGATCATCTGCACCCTTGTTGAAGATTGGAATAAAACATCACTGGACCTCTTCAAGAAGGCAGGTTATGTCAAGCATGAGGATATCTTCTATCTGAGCAAACGTGAAGGTGAACACGTCTGAAAATTGAACAAATTCGGAGGACCTGAAATGTCGAAAATCGCTACTTTGTTGGAAAAGCATACGGAACTAAGAACCTCAGGTATCAATCTCATAGCATCTGAGAATTTTCTTTCGTCAGAGGTTAGAAAAGCCCTGGCAAGCGATCTTGCTGGAAGATATCACTCAGAATGGTACGGGGGGAGCAAGTATGCCGTGGAAATAATCGAGGAAACCGAGAATCTGGCAAAGAAGGTTTTCAAGGTCAAGCATGCCATTGTCACCTCCCTATCAGGTAATATGTGCGATCTCGCGGTGATGTTCGCCTTTACAAAACCGGGGGACAAGGTCGCGATGGTGTCCTTTGATGCGGGTGGATATCCTTTAGGTCTGAGTAAATTCCATCGTCAGCATTTACCTCTTCCAGCTGACCCAAATACCTTTGAAGTTGATGCAGACGGGGCGATAAAAGTCATTTTAGAGGAGAAACCCCCTTTGACGATCCTCGGCACTTCATTTATTCCATTCCCGCATCCTGTTAAAGAGATCACGGAGGGTATAAAAAATACCAGTGTATGCGTCTATGACGGTTCCCATATCTTAGGGCTCATCCCAAGCGGCACATTCCAGGATCCGATCAGAGAAGGGGCTGAGGTTCTAATAGCCAGCACGCACAAGAGCCTTTACGGTCCACAAGGCGGACTTGTACTTACTGACTCGGACTCCTATAATGAAAAGTTGAGGAAGATGCTGGATTTCACTATCGAGGAAGGCATCGGCCTTGTGGACAACCCACACATGAATCGAATAGCTGCCTTGGGGATAGCGTTGGAGGAGATAGCGAAAGATTCAGATTATGGTGTTAGGGTCGTGAAGAATGCGAAGGGGCTTGCAAAGGCTTTGGATGACCTCGGCGTTCCTATGAAATTTAAAGAAAAAGGATATACAGAGTCACATCAGATATTCTTGGATTTGAAGGAGGAAGATGCAAGATCCCTGTGCCAGAGCCTTGAAGATGTTGGTGTATTTGTGGATATCGCATGTCGGATCGGTGCTGCAGAAATTACGCATATCGGCATGGGAATTACTGATATGGAGATTATTGCGGGTGTCATATCAGATATCTTTCACGGCAACGCCTCAGACGATCTGAAATTAAAAGTCACGAATTTTACAAAAAAATTCTCATGATGAGACTCAAAACCTCTATTCAGTTGATTCTTCTTCTCCGCCTACTGTCTCCAGGTGGAACAGCACGTTGCACCCATTCAGAGCCTCGTGGATTTTATCAGCGAACCAGATCGCGTCCTTGACACTGGTATTCTTTCCCCAATCGTATAAAAAATCATAAGGCCCATATGTGGGTCTAAAGCCCAGCATATGCAGTCGTTCCACTACCGCTGAAGGTTTTATACCTTCACTGTTGAATGTTACGGTTAGATAGCTGATCACAACATCACTGATTTGGTGATATTTTTACCAGTTATTAACCTTTTTCGTCAATTTATTCGGATATGACCTCCTAAATCCCATTTTACCGTTTATTGGCATTTTGCCTCTTCCCGATCCACGGCTTCTCCTCCCCATCTTATTGCAGCAAAAATGTTAATAAACGCAAGGCCATTATCAGGTTACCCATTATTTATTTAATGAATTGGATGCCGAGGTGGCCCAGCCTGGTAAGGCGCGAGCCTGGAGTTGCTAAAACAGCCAGCTCGTGGTGCTTTGCACCTCGGGAGTTCAAATCTCCCCCTCGGCGTTTCTCATCATTTTTCAGCGAAGCCGAGGGTATTAAGCAACTTCAATCAATGGAGATTTGAGCTAGTGGGAAGAGCGAAGCGATTCCCACGGCAGTTCAAATCTCCCCCTCCATATTTTTTATGACCCTTTATTCAATATTTAAAGCGTTTTTCGTATTCTTTATGAGGTATCCATTCGAGCATTATTGAAATAATAATTACTTCGTCCCTAGCAACCGAATAGATAAGCCTCCATGCATTGGGTAGGTTGTATTTCCAGAGATTGTCAATACCATACTTTTTTACATTCTTATCAGCGAATACAACCCTGGATTCCACTAAGATATCCTCCTATCTTACAAAAAGCTCTTCCTTCTGGAGATATTTTTTAACAAGCTCTGGATTCCATATCCAGGCTATCTTTTTCTCCCTGTCTATAGCGATCTTGCCAGATTCAGAGAGATATTTAAAAATAACACAATATGTTTGATACATCATTTTCTTGGGGAGATTCTCCCACAGAGCTCTCTTTTTATATTCCCCGCTATGCTCCCTAATAAATTCCTCGACCATAAGAACCGTATCTAATTGTGGGTAATGGATTATTTCTTTTTCAGTTGCTACCAAGATAACGCCCGTTATATAAGTATATATAAAAAATAATATTTAAATCTTTCGAATTTAATAATTTAATGTAATTTATATCTCGTTTTAATAGTAAAAAAACCGCTCCAAAATGCTTAATATCTCAAGAATCCATAATATAATTGTTCTATCGCGACAAGAAGGGGCATAACATGGCGAAAAAGGTAGGGCGAGTAGTGGTTGTTCTATTGGTCGTTTTGGGTGGGTTCACCTGTTTATTCACCATTATCCCTCCAACGGTTAAGGGATATACACCACATGATCCGATTTACATTGAGGGTGATGATGATTTTGCTATGCAAGCTGCTAACGAGAGTTGGCCTGGAGATGGGACTGAGGGGAATCCATATATTATCGAAGGGTATGATATTACATGGAATGGGAATGAATGGGAAGGTATTGGTATAAGATCCACTCGAGTACACTTTATAATAAGAGATACATATTTTAATAATTTTCACGAGGGTATCTTCCTCAATAATGTTACAAATGGGTCAATAAACAAGTGCACCTTTGAATTTAATGTAAAAGGTATCGAGCTTTACAATTCCAATGGAATTCAAATAATCAACAACACATTCTCCTCAAACACTTGGAGCGGTATTTCTATCTATTATTCGCAGGGAATAACCATCATAAACAACTCAATGAAAGAAAACGGGATATATATCTCTGGATATCAAATCGAACATTGGATTACGCAAAATATCGATGATTCCAATACAGTTAATGGAAAGCCTATATACTTCTGGAAGAACCAAATTGGTGGTACAATACCCGAAGGTGCAGGGCAGATAATACTCGTTAATTGCTCTGGGGTAAACATAAGCAATCAAGAGATAACAAATGCTTTTATTCAGCTGGCTTATTCCTCAGATAATAACATAACAGATAATATAGTTAATTCAAACCTAAGTAAAGTTGGTTTCTACTACCTGTCGGGTGGTATCTCGCTTCGTATCTCAAGTGGAAATAATATCATTAACAATACCATCTCAAATTACTATAACGGTATTAGTCTGGATTGGGATTCACACCAGAATAATATTAGAGATAACAAGGTATCAAATAATAGTTATGGTATAAGCATCCGCTCGAGTTGGAACAACGTTACTGGTAATAATGCCTCTGATAATGATTATGGCATATTTCTTGATTGGTTTGGAAGCAAAAATAACATTTCAAACAATACTATCAGCGTAAACAATATTGAAGGTATATCCCTTCGTCATTCGAGTGAAAATAGAATAACACACAATACGATGACAGATAATGGGATCTTCATCGAGGGGGGAGATAAAAATGATTACAGTTCGCACCAAATTGATAGCTCTAACACTGTGAACGGTAAGCCTGTATACTTCTGGAAGAACAGGACAGAAGGCATTGTACCAATTGGGGCAGGACAGGTGATACTTGCAAATTGTACTAATATAATTGTAGAGAATCAAATAATTGAGAACATATCCACTGGTATCTTAGTAGCATATTCCTCAAATAATACCTTAAGAAATAACAATGTTTCAAGTAAACATTTTGGAATATATCTGGATTCCTCTTGGTGGAACACAATCGTAGGTAACAATGCTTCTTCAAATGGAAGGGATGGAATTCATCTAGAAAATTCACAGGAAAATAATATTACCGGTAATAATGCATTTTATAATTTATATGGCATATATCTTGATTCTTCGAGTAATAACGTCATTTTGAATAATACAGTCTCGAATAATGACGAGGGTATATATTTATCCAGTTCTACCGGGAATACCATCAAAGATAATGATGCGAATGGAAACTACAATAATGGAATCCTAGTTGATCATTCTGGTAGTAATAATATTACAAATAACAATGCCTTTTCAAATGAAAACTGGGGCATTTTTATTGAAACCTCAGGTGGGAACGACATTAATAACAACAACGCATCAATAAATAGAGAGGGTGGTATCTATGTAACCAATTCTCACGGAAATAGTATCTCAAATAACTATGCCTCATCGAATAATGGCCCTGGATTTGAATTCTATTCTTCGGGAACTAACAATATTACAGGCAACACGGCCTATAATAACACAGAGCATGGTGTCAGTTTCCGTTATTCAGATTTCAATGACCTAATAGACAATATCATTTCATCAAACAATGATCATGGTTTATATTTTTATTTTTCAGATGATTGCACGATTTCTAACAATAAAGTCACTCTGAATCAACTGAGTGGTATTTATCTAGAAACCTCAAGTAGAAACGAGATCATAGATAATAGTATCTCAGAAAATGTATTTGGTATCTATTCTTCTTCTCCTGGAAGAAATAACATTATTCGCAATAATATCTCAGATAACCTATATGGTATTTATCTAACAATGTCCCATGTATCCAATATTAGACAAAACAACATCTCAGACAACATATGTGGGATATATCTTAACTATTCAAACAATAACTTCCTCTATCATAATAGCATTATCAACAATACATTTCAATTGAATCAATCGTTTAGCACCAACACCTGGCACGATGATAATAGAGAAGGCAACTTCTGGAGCGACTACAAAGGTAAGGACAAGAACGGGGATGGCCTCGGAGATACAAAAATCCCCCATCAGGGTGTGGACAGTCATCCGCTAACTGAACCGAATACTGTGGAAGAAGAGGAACCTTTTCCCATTGACTCGTGGACATTGGGCGTTATAATTGTTGCGATAGTTCTTATGATAATAATTATTGGAATTATGAGGAAGATTAAAAAGCTGTCAAAAATACCACCTGAAGAAGAACCCAAAGAAAATGGAGAGGAGCAGCAAGCAAAGGAGCCATAATAAAATGAGAAATATAAAACAGATATTAATTGTCATACTTATAGTGGGCAGTAGCTTTGGTGGAATCTTTGTAATAACGTCTTCCCCAGTAAGCGCCTACACCCCTCATGATCCTATATTCATCAACGGAGATGCGGATTTTGCTGAGCGGGCTACTGCTGAAGGTTGGCCTGGTAATGGAAGTGAGGGGAACCCGTATGTTATTGAAGGGTATGAGATTTCTTCAGTTGATGGGGGTTCCATTTCGATAAAACATACCAACGTACATTTTATCCTAAGAGAATCGCTAATTACGGGTGAGGAAGATGAAAATAATAAGGGTATTTATTTCAGCGAAGTTAAGAATGGGACCATAACAAACTGCAGAATCGAAAATAATACTCACGGCATATATCTTTATTATACTTATTTAAATAACATTATTTCTAATAATTTCTTAAATAATGAATATGGTATTTATTTGGGATATTCAAGCGAGAATAATGTCATTAACAACAATGTTTTAAATAACGATTGTGGCATTAAAATGCGTGAGTCAATAGAGAACAATATTGGTGGTAATATCTTTTTAAATAATCATTATGGGATTGATCTATGGGATTCCAATGAAAATAATATTCAAAACAATAATGCCTCAAATAGCCATATTGGCATAAACTTATATTTCTCTAGTAAAAATAACATATCTAATAATTTTGCTTCAGACAACGATAAGGGCTTCAATTTCTATAATTCCAATAATAATACCCTCAATAACAACAGTCTCCTAGCGAATAGCGAATGTGGTATCTACCTTAGAGATTCTAACTGGAACATTTTAACTAATAATAACCTAATTGAAAATGGAATATATATTGAAAGTGATAAGCCCGAAGATTGGAATACACATATTATCGATACATCAAACAATGTTAACGGAAAACCAGTTTATTATCTGAAAAGTAAATCGGAGATGATGGTTCCTCTTGGAGCTGGCCAAGTGATACTTGTTGAGTGTTCAAATGTAACTATAGAAAACCAAGAAATCTCATTGTGTTATAGTGGCATACTAATTGGGTACTCCTTAAAAATTGAGATTAGAGAGAACACTATTTCGGATTGCAGTTATGGTATTTATATATTTAATTCAAGCAGAAATCGCATTACCAGCAATACATTTTCCTCAAACAATAACGGAATATATCTCGATAATTCAAATGAAAACAGCATAACAAGCAATATTGTTTCAAATAACGATATAAGAGGCATATTACTATCCAATTCAAACGAAAATACAATAGAAAATAACGTCGTTTCAGAGAATGGAGGGGGAATCACCTTAACAACTTCCAGCTGGAATATTATCAATAGTAATTCATTTCATCTAAACGAAAATAGAGGTATGGATCTTCATTCTTCCAACGAGAACAACATAACATCCAATAAAGTCTCGGACAATGATTACGGAATTGAAATTGGCCATTCCAGCATGAATAATATTGATACCAATACAATATCTGATAATAATAGGGGAATTAACATGTTTTCATCTAATAATATTAATATCACCTATAATACGTTATCAAACAATAATTATGGGATGTACATCTATGATTCAAGCAACAATATTTTACATCATAACGATCTCATCAATAATTGGAACCAACTTACATTATTTGGAGATTCTTCTAATAATGTTTGGAATGACGGTCATGGTAATGGCAACTATTGGAGTGACTACACAGGGGTTGATGAGGATGGTGATGGAGTTGGAGATACTGAACTTCCGTTTTATGACGTAGATCATCATCCTCTAATGGAACCTACAAATATATTGGACGAACCAGTAGATCCAATCATATCTATTTTTATGATTCTACCATTGTTTGTATTTCTATTGATTGTAATAATTGTCTCAGCTTTACTGATTCGAAAGAAAAAACAAACCGAGACACCCGAGAAAAAAGAAGGGAAGGAAAGTGATACCGAGGATCAAGAATAAAAAGAACATCCTCGACCTCTTCCTCTTGAAGAAAAAAAGATAAGCTAAACTCACTTCAGCTTCAAATCGAACATCTTGATCTCCCAGGTGATGTTGTTCTTTCTGTAGAAATTCTGGGCTATGATATTCTCGGGGAGGACGGAGATGTGCATGGCAACAGCATCCCTCCCCTTTGCCTTTTTAATCGTCTCCTTAAGAAGTTTCGAGCCGACTCCTTTCCTTCGAAATTTATCCGTGATAAAGAAGTTATTTAAATAAGCGGTTTGGCCGCCGTGTATGAATTCAGGATAGACCCAGATATCCGAGAAACCGATGATCATATCCTCCTCCTCCACAACCAGAACGACATGCTTTGGATCTGAGAATCCCTCCAAGAACACCTTCCTTATGGTTTCCCAGGGCACCCTTTCTGATTCAGGTGTGGATTCCAGTTCGTCGAGATAATCCTCGAACTCGAAGGCCAAATTTATGATATCCTCGATATCTCCTTCTACCGCAGGTCGGATGTTCATGTCATCGCCAAGGCAGGAATGGACTTTCTCGACTTTATTGTTTTCATGTTTCCCAACCAAATATCAAAAGAGATAAATAAACACAAGTTACTCAGGTGGAAAGGTGATATTATGCCTATCGTAAAAGTGGAGATCTGGGAAGGTCTTGATGCAGATAAGAAGGAGAAGATAGTAAAGGGAATGACTCAGGTATTGGAAGATATTGGTATTCCGGCAAGGGCTACGACCGTCATCCTTCACGAGACTCCAAAGGCGAACTGGGGAATAGGAGGAGAGATGGCGCCCAAGGTCGTGCCAATGGGATAATGATTAGTTTCTACGTCTAAGTCCCAGGCCAGTACTTCTCGATGTACTTCTTGTCTATCCTTGTCAGCTGCTCCTTTGGCAAGGTAGCCAAAAGTTCCCAGCCGAGGCCCAGTGTCTCCTCGATGGACCTGTCCTCGTCCTCGGTTTGTGCAATGAACCTTTTCTCGAATATGTCTGCAAATTCCAGGAATTTTCTGTCTCTGGGTGTCAGAGCCTCTTCACCGACCACAGCCACCAATTCTCTTAGATCGACACCTTCTGCATAGGCTGCGTACAACTGGTTCGATACATCGTCATGATCCTCCCTTGTCCTGCCCTTGCCTATACCCTGTTTCATCAGCCTGGAAAGACAGGGGAGGACATCCACTGGCGGCCTGATCCCTCGTCTATGAAAATCTCTTGATAAAACGATCTGGCCTTCCGTGATATAACCAGTTAGATCCGGTATTGGGTGTGTAATATCATCGTCAGGCATTGTCAATATTGGAATCTGCGTTATCGTGCCTTCTCTCCCGAAGATCCTGCCTGCCCTTTCATAGATGCTTGCTAGGTCTGTGTACATGTAGCCAGGATAGCCTCTTCGTCCAGGTACCTCCTCCCTTGCAGCAGCTATTTCTCTCAAGGCCTCGCAGTAGTTCGTCATGTCTGTTAGAATGACAAGCACATGCAGGTTGTTGTCAAAGGCTAGGTACTCAGCACAGGTTAAGGCCATTCTAGGAATGATGATTCTCTCAATAGCGGGGTCGTCAGCCAGATTCAAGAAAAGCACAGCCCGTTCCAAGGCACCGGTGCGCTCGAAGTCGTGAATAAAGTAATTCGACTCTTCGGCTGTGATGCCCATTGCACAGAATACGACAGCGAACTCCTCCTCCTGGCCCTTGACCTTGGCCTGCCTTGCGATCTGGGCGGCAAGGCTGTTATGCGGCAGACCGGAAGCAGAGAATATGGGCAGTTTCTGGCCCCTAACAAGAGTATTCAAGCCATCAATCGTTGATATTCCGGATTCGATGAACTCCCTCGGGTACTCCCTTGCAGAGGGATTTATGGGCTGACCGTTTATGTCCCTCCTTTCCACAGGTATTATTTCCGGGCCGTCGTCGATTGGCCTGCCTGTGCCGTCGAACATCCTGCCAAGCATGTCCATCGAGACGGGGAGCTTCATGGTCTCTCCGATGAACCTGACCGAAGTTCCCTTCGTATCCAATCCTTTAGTGCCTTCGAACACCTGGACAACCGCAACTTCGGTCCTTGCCTCAAGAACCTGTCCCAGTCTCTCAGAGCCATCTGAAGCCCGAATCCTCACGACCTCTCCGAAAGCCACACCAGTAACTTTCTCAACAACCATAAGAGGCCCTGCTATTTCGGAAACAGTGGTGTATTCCTTGCTTTTTGAAGTGTCAGGCATTGCCATTTCTACTCACCCCCCAGGGAAGCGATTTCCTTTGCGATCTCGTCCTCGATCTGTGCAAAGACTCCTTCAAATTTCTCGTTGGGTACAGTGGCCATCCTTCCGATGCTCTCCCTGCATCTCATTCCTTTGAGCTTTTCCATCATTACGCCCTCCTCCACGGCCTTATCCAACAGATCATAGTATTTGAGCATGATGCGCATCATCTCGTACTGCTTCTTTGCAGGGCAGTATGTATCTACCTCATGGTACGCGTTCTGCTGCAGGAAGTCCTCCCGAATCGCTCTCGCGCCCTCAAGTATTGCCTGCTCCTTCGGCGGCAGGGCATCGGGACCAACCAGCTGTATGATCTCCTGCAGCTCGTTCTCCTTCTGAAGGAGCTGCATGGACCGTTTCCTCATCTCCAGCCATCCCTCGCCCACATCCCTCTGCCACCATTCCTTAACGTTCTCTACGTAAAGCGAATAAGACCTCAGCCAATTGATGGACGGAAAATGCCTTCTGTCCGCAAGGTCAGCATCCAAGGCCCAGAATACCTTTACGATCCTCAGCGTGTTCTGGGTTACAGGCTCTGAGAAATCACCGCCAGGCGGAGACACTGCCCCAATAACAGAAATCGAACCGTACCTATCATCTTTTCCAAGAATTCGAACGTTACCTGACCTCTCGTAGAATTGAGCCAGCCTTGATGCAAGGTAAGCAGGATAACCCTCTTCACCTGGCATCTCCTCCAACCTGCCGGAAATCTCTCTCAAAGCCTCTGCCCATCTCGAGGTGGAGTCGGCCATCAGGGCGATATTGTAGCCCATATCCCTGTAATACTCCGCAATGGTTATGCCAGTATATACGCTGGCCTCCCTTGCAGCAACTGGCATGTTGCTAGTATTGGCAATCAGCACGGTCCTGTTCATCAAAGGCTCGCCTGTTCTTGGGTCCTCCAATCTCGGAAATTCCCTAAGCACGTCCGTCATCTCGTTGCCCCTTTCTCCACAGCCAACATAGACGATAATCTCTGCATCGCACCATTTGGCAAGCTGATGCTGCATCACGGTTTTCCCGGTTCCGAAACCTCCGGGTATGGCGGCGGTGCCGCCCTTTGAAATGGGGAAAAACGCATCGAAGATTCTCTGCCCAGTGACAAGGGGAGTCAAAGGATCCAGTTTTTTAACAAAATGCCGCGCCATTCTAACAGGCCACTTCTGGAGCATTTGAAATGCTTTCATGCCAGCCGGGGTGTTGATTTTCGCGATCACATCCTCGACCTTGTACTCTCCTTCGCTTACAATCTCCGCAACCTCGCCTTCAATGCCCCAAGGCACCATGATGCGATGCTCCACGACAGGCGTTTCAGGCACCACGCCAAGTATATCCCCTGGTACCACCTTTTCGCCCACCGATACCTTGGGTGTGAAATGCCAGGCCTTGTTCCTATCAACAGCCGCTATATCAACACCTCTTGTTATGAAATCTCCAGTCCTCTCCTTGATCAGAGGCAATGGCCTCTGTATACCATCATAGATCTGACCGATGAGCCCAGGCGCCAGATCCACTGAAAGAGGCATACCCGTCCTTTCAACAGGCTCGCCAGGAACTACGCCTGTTGTCTCCTCGTAAACCTGAACTGTAACGGTGTCCTCCTTGAGCTCGATTATCTCGCCGATGATCCTCTCCTTGCCCACTCTGACCACATCGTACATCTTTGCACCGCGCATCCTGTCTGCAACGATCACAGGCCCTGCGATCTTGATGATTGAACCTGCTTCTTTACTTTCTTGGCTTGATACCATGCCTACTTCGTTGTCCATGCTACACACCACCGTTTTCTATCTGATCATATTCAACTATCTTTCCTATTTTACATCACTCGTCTTCATATCAAGCCCCACAGCCCTCTTTATGAGCATACGTATGGGGTCCTCCCTCTCCATGGGGCCTTTCTTATCACGAATCTCAACTATCAACGGATACAGAGGCTTCTCCTCCCTCCATTTTATTATATCCTCTCTAAGAGAAAGTGCGTACCTCTCAGTTATCAGTATCACCCCTATATCAGGGTCCTGCATCATTTCTGTCAGAGCCTTTTTAGCGTCCTCTCTATCATCTACAGCATATAAATCCTTTATCCCAGTGAGGGCAAAGCCTGTTACGGTATCTCTATCACCGATCACAGAGACCTTCAACTTCTCTCCTCCGTTATCAACATGGGTGTGATCTTCTCCAGGGGCAGGTGTTCATACAATCCTCTGAGCACCGCGGTTATATTCCGCACCTCGTATTCTTTGGCCACCAAGAATTTAATCGTGGGCCCTGCAGAGATCAATGCGCTGCTGGAGATTTCGGAGACTGAAAGCAGCATATGTCTATCAAGCGCATGCTCCAAGGCGTAGATGCTCTCCGTTTCGGTGTAGCCCGCAATCGCCTCCTTTATGATCTCCAGGTAGGGCGTGCCTTCGAGCTCAGTGACGATCTCCTGGATGCCCTTGACCTCTATCAGCTGTCGCAGTTTCCAGGTTGCCAAGTTCCTGCCGCCCTCTATCAGGAATTTCTCCGTGGTGCCAGCATCAAGACCCTGCTGCTTGGATCTTATTATGTGTTTGATGTTCGTCACATCAGCGAACTTACCCACGAACAGCGTTACCGTCTCCCTAACAGGGGTGTCCACCCTCGTGATGGACAGCCTCAACTCCCTGAAAAAGACCTGATCCAAAGCCATGTCCAAGGCAACGAGGTCGTTCTTGTGCTCGCTTGCCATCTTTATCAGGGTATCCCCGAACTTAGTGGTTCGAAGCGCGTTGCAGACCTCGTCAACGGTACCTGCCTCAAGGATGCCCTCTATGACCTCCTCGTCTATCTCCTTTACAGGTACCAGTTTTTTCTTGAGCTCCTCGCTTGACATTCCGTCCTTCTTTGCACGAAGGGCCTTCTTGACCTGGGCTGCATCGTATTTGACAAGATACGCCTCCACGAACGGCCTGATGCTCTGCGGGTCCGAAGCCAGCACCTTTTTGAGGAACGCTATGTGGGCCAGCTCCAGCTCCCTTTCCACCTCGTCCAAGCCTGTCTTCTCGATGTTCGGCGGGACCTTGTACCCCTCCTTGGATATCTCCACAGAGGCCTCTCCAAGGCCTATCTCGATTAACTCCATCAGCTTCTTTTTGTTCACAAATGGGTTGCCCATGGCCCTGAGCCTGGCATTTGGATAGGAAAAGCTGGCTATGGCCACAAGGATATTGAAATAGCTCATGAGGAGGATGATGGTTATGAGCACAGCTGCGGCGATGATTATGAGGGCCATGGCGATGGTGTTGTTCAGCCCCAGCTCCTGTATTATCTCAGATAATCCCAACCTATTCCTCCTTCACTTCAACCTTTTCCTTGAACAGTATCTCGGCAACCTCCTTTCTCAGGTCGTTCCTCAGTCTTTCCAGCACACCTTCAAATGAGATATCTATCTGAGCAGAACCATCCTTGGCACGAACCACAACCCCACCAAGATACCCGATACCCTCGGATGACACGCTGATGCCTGGGCTGAGCTCCGATGCGATTCTGGAAACGATTGCAGAATCCTTGGAGTTGCAGAGGACGACAACATCATTGCCAAGCAGGTTCACCCCGCTCTTTATCGCCTCTCTGAGAAAGCGTTCATTCTCGTTCGGACCGAGGTTCCTCAGGCGCTGGTTTGCCGCATCAAATGCCTGGGTGATGACATCCTCCTTCGCCCTTAGAACCGCCTTTCTCGCCTCCAATTTTGCCTCGGAAACGGCCCTGCTCCTCTGGATCTTGATGGCCTTCTCAGCCTCGAATTCAATTGCATTCTTTTCTTTTTCCAGCTCTTTTCTCGCCCTGCTGAGCAGTTCCTTTGCCTCCTTGTTCGCATCGTTCAAGTACCGCTTCCCTTTTTCCTGAGCGTCCTTTTTTATCCTGTCCTTGATGTTCTCAAGTGCCCCCATTCCCTCAGCCCCCCATCATCTTAACACCGAACATTATCAATATGGCGACAAGCAGGCCGAAGATCGCGAAAGTCTCCGACATCACGGAGAATATGATGCTCTTGCCAAAGGCCTGCGGATTCCTGGTTGTGGCTCCGATACCTGCGCTTGCCGTGATTCCCTGGCCTATTGCTGACAGACCTGCGATCCCGATTGCCAAACCTGCGCCAAGGGCCGCAAGACCCATGCCCTCGGTGGCTGTGAAGTCACCTGTGAACATCCCTGAGAAGGCCATGAGAAGTATGGCTATGAGCAAGCCGTAAATCGCCTGCGTTTCAGGCAGAACAGAGAACACTATTCCCTTGCCGAACATCTTTGGATCCTCCGATGTGGCGCCAACACCGCCGCTTGCCGCTATGCCCTGGCCTATGGCTGACAGACCTGCTATTCCGATGGACAAGCCGCATCCCACTGCAACCAGGCCGATGCCAATGCCATGGTCGACAGCGTTGTCCAACGATACGATATCACCTGCAAACAGACCTCCGAAGGCCATTAAAAGGATGGCAACTAAAAGGCCGTATATAGCCTGGGTTTCCGGCAGAACCGAGAACACGATGCCCTTGCCGAACATCTTGGGGTCTTCTGCTGTTGCCCCGATGCCTCCACTAGCTGCTATGCCTTGTCCTATGGCAGACAAGCCTGCTATGCCAATGGAAAGCCCGCAGCCAATCGCTATGAGCCCTACGGCAGCGTTGATCGTGAAATCCTGGGTGAACATGCCTGTGAAGGCCATGAGCAGTATAGCGACCAGTAAACCGTAAATCGCCTGGGTCTCAGGCAGAACAGAGAACACGATGCCCTTACCGAACATCTTCGGATCTGCGGCTGTCGCCCCCACCCCGCCGCTTGCAGCTATGCCCTGTCCTATAGCGGAAAGGCCTGCAACACCTATGGATAATCCGCATCCTATTGCCACCAGACCGACTGTTGGTATATCTCTAACAACGTCCATGTTGCCGCCCAGCAGCCCTGAGAAGTTCATCAACAGAATGGCAACCAGTAGACCATAAATCGCCTGTGTTTCAGGCAGGACAGAGAACACGATGCCCTTTCCAAGCATCTTCGGGTCGCTTGCAGTGGCTGTTATACCGCTGCCTGCGGCAATTCCCTGGCCTATGGCAGAAAGCCCTGCAAGACCAACCGCGAGACCGCATCCTATCGCTACCAGGCCAATTGCTATTGGAATGTCTGCTCCACCGCCGCCCAGCAGCCCGGAGTACATCAGTATCATTATAGCTATTAGTAAACCATAGATCGCCTGGGTCTGCGGCAGGGCCTGGAACACCAAGGACTTGCCGAACATCTCCGGCTTCTCGGCCACTGTACCAGCGCCTGCAGCGCCTGCGATGCCAACGCCAATACCGGCCCCCATGCCCGCTATTCCAATTGCAAGGCCCGCACCCACGGCAGCCAAATAAGCGCCTGTGCTCAATGCGGGTTTCTCTTCCACTGTGATGGTTATGCTATCACGATCTGTTGAATTGTTGATGTCGGTAACCTGGAAGGTGACGTTGTAAGTTCCAGTGGTATCGTATGTATGGGTTACGTAGGCCGTTGTTGTGGAATTCCATTCATAAATCCCATCACCGTCGAAATCCCATTCGTAGAAAACAATTTGCTCGTCACTCTGCACGGTAGCGTTTATTGAGAACTCTTCATCCTTATAAACAACCAAATCGCTGCCCGCATCTGCAATGGGCGCCCCGAGTACAGCAAATGGCATGATCAGTAGGAAGAGAACCGCGAAGATGGACAGCATGACAGCTGAATTCAGGTATCTTCTTCGCAATGCGACATTTTCCACATCATTTTTGCTCATTTCAAACACCTCTTATCCTTCTTCTGTTCTCTCCAGCACGGTGTGCTCTCTCTCGGCAATGAACGGGGAGAACTTCTTTCCCCCGCCTGAATAAAACTGACCGAAGAACTCAACATATTGCAGTCTCAGAGCATGTATGAAGGCTCCAAGGGCCTGGAGCACCGCGTTGATCAAATGCCCTGCAATGAATATCAAAAGCAGTATCAGGGCTATGGCAACTTGTATCGCCCCTACCACACCGAAACCGCCGATCAATATCAGAAGTATGGACACGGCCTTGACCACGTTCTTGTGCTTCAGGAAACCTACTGCAAGCAGCGCGATGCCGACAAGTAAAATACTTGCGCAGATAGGCACTCCGATGCCAGAGAACATGCTCTTTATCAGGCTTGCTATGATGTTGACGGTCATGGCTATACCTGCAGTAGCCAAACCCAGTGCAAGAATCCTCGCGTATGAAAGCCAGTTGCCTATGAAGCCAGTCAAGTCGAAGAAGCCCAGGGGGCCTTTTCTCTTCCTATTGCCTTCAGCGTCCTCCTCTCCCTTCTGAAGGAAAATGAAGGCCAGACCGATGATGCCGCAGATGTATGATGGATATTTTATGTAAACCGGAAACGAGAACCAGCCAAAGAACGCGCCAAACACCACAACACCTGCATATTGCAGGAAGAACCAAGAAACCTGGCTTAATAGGATATCTTCGTATGCCCTCCTCCTTATGTTCTGCACCACGGCCAGTATCAGACCCATGTTGAGGTGAATCAGACCGATTATCAGCGCCAGAACGAGCAGGGGAATGGGATTGTTCATGGAATCGAGGATTATCAGCTTCTCCGCACCGATCGGAACGAGCAGCGCCGTTAGAGGATTGTCCTCAGTCAATGGGCCGAGGTACGATCCTTGGACAACTCCGAAGATGATACTAGAGAACCCGACCCAGGAGAGTATGATACCCATGTCGTGCATGGACTTGCTGATCTTGCCCTGGCCTTTGTATATCAAAAGACCTACCAGCAATACCAGGGCACCGTAAATGGCATCACCAAGCATGAGGCCGAAGAACATCACGAATATCGGCGTAAGGATAATTGTGGGATCCACCTCATGATAATGGGGGACTGCGAACATCTCCGTGAGCATCTCGAATGGCCTTGCCCACCGCGGATTTCTTGTATATATGGGTATCGACCCCGTATCCTCGGGATCACTTGTATAGAGATAGGCAAAACCTCCTGTCTCAGACTCCACGAGCTCCTCGAGCGTTTTCAGGTCCCTCTTCGCAGCCCAGCCCGTGATAACGCTCGTGTTCTCGGTCTTTCCGAACTTGGACAGCGCCTCGCCCCTTGCCTTGAAAATGCTTATTTCTTCCCTCAGCAGGCGCATTTCCTTGAGATGCTCCTTCCTCAGACCCTTGAGCTCGTCCCATATGGATTTCCTGGACTCCCTCAGGGTTTTTATCCTGTTTTCCATCTCTTCCAATGCCTCGGTGGGCGTTCCCTTGTATCGCGGGAGAGAGAAGCTGGATAGCACACCCTTTAAAGCGCTGTCCAGGGTTTCCATGTCCTTTTTATGCGCCACCACCACAACACGGTGCAGTTTCTTTTCAACCTGGGAAGTGAACACTAGGACATCTGGAACCTTGCCCAGGGCCTTTCTCAGCCTTTCTTCATCCGGGGTTGTCCCTGCCCTGACGACGAGGTAATCACTTACCCCGAGATGCTCCAACATGAAATCCAGTGGAGCAAGAATAGATATCTGCCTCTTATGCTCCGCCAGTAACGCGAGTTCCTCTGAGATCTCCTCGAGTTTCCTCTCGATGTTCGTTACCTTTGGCTCCAGTTCGAATATCAGCTTTTCAGCATGCTCCTGGACCTCGAAAAAGCTCCTTGGCTTGACCTCGTATTTTGGAGGGGGAGAGGGACTTAAAAAGCCTTTTACCGTCTGGCCAAGTCCTCCAGCCGGGGCATCCGTTGCCCTGCCTAGTATTTCGATCAGTTTATTCAACTGCATCTCGAGGTCTGCACATTTTGAGGCGGTTTCATGGGCCTTTGACTGAGAAAGGATATCCACAAAATTCCTGCCCGATTTATTTACGTCCACTATCTCTATCAGGCCTGTCTCGTGAAGGCCTTCCACAAGTCCTTCCACCTGATCGTCATGAACTATGATAGAAATCTCTTTCATTCTTTCAGGATAAAGCAATGAAATTCTCCCTCCGAACTCGAACTTGGTTCAAACCCCAACGATCCTGGAAACGATGTGTAAAGCTGCCTGCTCGAGACGAGAACTGCCTTCTCTTTTAATATCCTCTGTCTCCTTCTTCCCTTGACCCCTGATACCATCCGCCTCAGCTTTTATCTGAATATCCGCTTTCTCTCTCTTTGTCTTCATCTCCTCCCTGAACTTCGAAAGCTCCTGTTTCTTGATGGTCTCGCCCTTTGTCCTGGCGTCCCTTACCACCTTTTCGGCCTTCTTCTGGGAGTTTGCTATGGTATCGAGAGCCGCCTTCTCAGCTTCTTTTACCTCTTCTATCTCCTTCTGCGCCATGGGAATCCTTCCGATAGCATCGTTTAGGATGGATGTTAGTGTGGGTAATAACATTCACCTTTAAAACGATTTTTAAAAATGCCTGCAAAAAGCCCTTTGAGGGGGCTGATAATCCAATCCAAGGTATGGAATAAATGGACAGGGAGGAGGGGGCGGCGGTCTGGCAAGGTGGGTTGATGATAGATCAACCATCTTAACAAGAACAAAAAAATATCTAAGGTTAACATGTAAATCAAAATATTGATTATTCCTGGGTTCCATTATCGTATACGGATATGTTAGCAGATAGAAAGAATTTGATCTTAATAACCATGGACGAGGTTCGGGCTGACCATATTTCCTGCTACGGCTATAAAAAAATCAGCACGGATAATATCGACAGCTTAGCAATGGATGGCGTTCTATTCAGAACCTGCATAGCCTCCTCTGTGCTCACTCCAGTTTGTCATGCTTCCATATTGAGCGGTTTATATCCTTATTCCCACGGTCTTAGGGGCCCATTTGATAAATTTCGTTCGCAGACATTGCCTGTAATATTGAGGAACTGTGGCTACAGAACTGCAGGTTTTGTTGGTAATGCGATGTTGGGTGTCAGCATGGGTTTCGATCAAGGTTTCGATCATTTTGATGAACCAAGTATCGGGGATGAATATATGTGGGAATTGCATTCCTACAAAGATCCAGAGCATCCAAATATTCGTTTTCCCTGGGGAAACTGGTGGATAGACAGGATGATATGGTGGATCGAGAACAACCTTGACGAGAATTTTTTTGCATTCGGGCATTTTTTTCACACGCATGAGGGCTCTGAGAGACAGCTCATCGACCTGGGCCTCATAGATATCGAAAGTTCGAAATCAGATTACGGTTTTTATGACGAGAAAATCGAACTTTGCGATGATAGGTTCATAGGTCCCATCATAAGGACCTTGAAAAAAAACGGGATTTACGAAGATACAACCATTGTCATCACGGCAGATCACGGAACAACGCTGGGCGAAAGGCCTCTTCCCCCTATACCCTGGAGGGAAAATGTCACTTATCCGCAGCATACGACAATGTACGAGCCTGACATAAGGGTGCCCCTTGTAATAAAGGACAGGGACCTCCCAGGAAATATCACCATTGAAAATCCTGTAAAACAGGTGGATATTTTCCCTACTTTAATGAAACTGTTGGGCATCGATATCCCTGTAAACAAGGAAGGGTTCGATCTGTATCCGTTGTTGGCAGGGGAAGTATCTGATATGTTGCATAATGGATTCAAGGCATATATCGAAGATCTGTTCCTTATGAGGGGTCTGGGCGCTCTTCAGGCCGTTAGAACCAAGAAATTCAAGTATATCATAAACCAGACCACCAAAGAGGAGGAATTTTACGATATCCATGCTGATCCAAAAGAGGAGGAAAATCGCATAAATAACCTATCAAATGGGGAAAAGATTTTTGTCAAAGCAGCGCGAAAGGAGATCAATAGATACTACGAGGAGTACTTACGAAAAGACCCGGGTAATAGCCTGATATCATCAGAAATGGAGAAGGATTGTGCTGCCCAGGATGAAGAGAAAGAGGTGATCATGGAGCGTCTGAGAGCACTGGGTTACATTTAGATCATATCTATCGTACTTCACCATCAAACATCTTTCACTTCCTCCGACCGATCATATCGTTACAGCAGGTAGTCCTCATGTCCGTCAAGATCAAGGAGAAATTCGGGGTCTATGTCCAGCTCATACGCCCTTTCACACTTTTACCTCCTGCAGTAGCGGTTATCTCAGGTGGTCTTTTAGCCCTTGGTTTCTATGGTAGGTTATCCCTTCACTCCCTAATCTGGCCAGAAGTTGATGTCAATTTCATTCCTCTGATAATCGGAGCCTTCATATATGGCATGCTAAACGGGGCCAGCAATGCCTACAACCAGGTTTATGATCTCGATATCGACAGGGTCAACAGACCATCCCGCCCTCTCCCATCTGGAAAACTTTCTGTCAAAGAGGCCTTGGGATTCGCCTATGCGGTATATGCAATAGGCCTTCTGGTTGCCTTCATTATCTCCTTCTCATTTTTCATCGTAACAGCG
This sequence comes from uncultured Thermoplasmata archaeon, assembly GCA_965371185.1. Taxonomy (GTDB): domain Archaea; phylum Thermoplasmatota; class Thermoplasmata. The sequence continues at coordinate 4,390 of CBDUXN010000006.1, read as the reverse complement.
GTCTGTTTGATCATCACCACCCTCTACTCCACACCCCCTATCTGGCTCAAGAAGAAACTGTTGATATCCAACATGACCATCGCATTCTGTCAAAGCTGTTTATTTCTCCTGGCGGGATGGGTCATATTCCCCTTTGCCAACCCTTTTGAGCCCACGTTGTGGTTTATTGGCATATTCCTCTTCATCTACCTGACAGGGGCATGCGGTACAAAGGACTTCACTGAGGTAGAGGGTGACAGGAGGTACGGCATAAAGACCCTGCCAGTTCTTTATGGAAATGATAAGGCCGCAAAAATTACGGGTCAGTTCTTTGTTCTCCCTTTTCTCCTGATTCCCCTGGGTGTTGTTTCGGGGCTCCTCATTTTCAACGCCATTTATCTCACGATATTCGTCATATACGGCATCTATATCAACATCACACTCAACCTGGGAAACCTGTATAAACCGAGAAGAAGGAGGGAGAACTCACCTGCCTGGGTCCACTACTACCTTCTATTGATGGCTCTACAATTGGGATTTGCCACGGTGTATCTGATCTAATATGAAAAAAATGCCATAAAGGAGCTAAATAACATTGGCCAGGTCTGATGCAGCCTTTTTGACAAGTGAAAATAGAGGCGCGAAATTGTCCTTTGAATTGGTCACCACCACCAATAACGCCTTGCTGCCAGCGCTTTCTATTATTATCCTGGACCTATCCAACTCCACCAAAACGTTCTCCAGCTCTCCCTTGATCTCGGATATTGCCGTTTCTGCCGAACCCAATAGGATCGCAGACATAGCCACAAAAGTTTCCAAATGCACCCCGGGAGGTGCCTCTCCTGCAATGTGCATACCGCTTCTTGAAACAACCACAGAACTTGCAACGTTTGGGTTGTTATTCAATTCCGATAACGTGTCACCCACTCTAGCGTTGTCAGTCATGAGAATACCTACTCCAAATCCAGTCTATCCGTATGTTTTGAACCTATAATGTCGTTATTGTTGATAAACATTTCGTTCTTTTTTTCATTTATTGGAACGGCCACATTTCTTGAAACACGGAGATACATAGCAAGTTATCAAAGTTTTACATTATTTATAGATTACTCTTTTATTATCTATTTCAGCCATTTAATCTATACCATCGGCAGAGGTCTGTAACAGGACATATCTCGCATTTTGGAGTTACTGGTCTGCATATGGTCTGGCCGAACCTAACGAGCATGTGGTTGATATCGAGCCAGAACCTCTTTGGAAGGACTTTTTGAAGGGCTTTCTCCGTCTCCTCGGGCTTGGACGTTCTCACTAGCCCCAACCTGTTGGATATTCGATGAACATGCGTATCCACGGGAATAGCAGGCTTGCCAAACCCGAAAACCAGCACGCAGTTGGCGGTTTTTCTGCCCACAGAGGGCAGCTCCATCAGGGAATCGAAGTTGTCTGGCACATTGCCGTCGTACTCTTTCAACAGGGTATTGCACACCTCCTTGATCTTCCTGGCCTTGACCCTGTAAAAACCCGCAGGTTTGATCAATTTCTCGATCTTCCTGACATCCGCCCGGGCCAGCTTTTTAACGGTGGGAAAGGCGGCCAGCAGCCTCCCTGCTGCAACTTCTGTCTGCTCGTCCCTGGTTCTCTGGGAGATTATGGTGAATATGAGAACCCTGAACGGGTGCCCTGGCTCTACGAAGATGTCCTCCGGAAATTGTTGTTTGAGCCCCTTGAAGAGCTTGTCTATGTCCATGGTATCCAGGCCCATATCCAGTATAGGGATTTTAGATTTTTCGGGAAACTTTCATTCCCCCCTCTCTTTAAGCCTTATATATGTAGAGATATATAGTTTCAAGTCGATATTTATGCGCCTGTGAGGTGTTTAAGCAATGTATGGTTTACCCTTGTTAAGAAATTATCTTGGCCTCACAGTTGATGTTCAATGGGAAAATATTAATCAATGTCAGGTGATTTGTTGAGAGTTCTGATCGATACAAATGTGTTCATCCATAGCGAATCTAATAAGGTAATACAAACGAATGTTGCTAAGTTTGTATCTCTTGCTATGAAGCATGGCATAGTACTAATGGTGCACCCAGCATCCCTTGAGGATATAAGAAGGGATTCAAATGAATTAAGGAGAAAGGTTCAGGAGTCAAAATTCGGTAAGTATCCTATTCTGGGGGATACTGCTGAGCCTGACGATTCCTTCATAGATGCTATTGGTGGGGTCTCAAGACCCCAGGATAAAGTGGATAACAAGATATTATTCTCCATCTACAAGAACGCAGCTAACTTCCTTGTAACTGAAGATTTGGGAATACACCGAAAAGCGAGAAAATTAGGTCTAGGGGATAGGGTTCTTGCGGTGTCTCAAGCTCTAGAATATATGAGGAGGCAGTTTGAAAGATATGTCCCTGAGCATATTCTTCTGGAACACTTGGCAATACATACCTTAGATTTTCAGTTAAAATTTTTCGATAGCCTAAGAGAAGATTATCCAGAATTTGATGATTGGTTCATAGAGAAAAGTAGAGAGGGGCGTATGTGCTGGTGTTGGAAAGAGAAAAAAAGATTGTTAAAGGCTTTACTTATTTATACCGAGAAAAATAAGTCAATATTTGGGGATTCCAATGAAAAAGTGCTAAAAATTTGCACTTTTAAGGTTTCCGAGGAAGCTCGAGGATTAAAAGTAGGTGAACTCCTGCTCAAAATTTGCTTTGACTATTGTTCACGAAATCGTATTTCAGCTGCTTATTTAACGACTTTCCCAAAAAAGATCTACTTGAGGGTGTTACTTGAAGATTTCGGTTTTGACATAATAGGAAAAAACCTAATGGGGGAACTCATTTACGCTAAAGATTTCCTAGCACCTCAATCATTGAAGGATATGAATCCTCTTGAATACTGTAAAAGCTACTTTCCAAAATTCTATGATGGAGAGTTAGTAAGGAAGTTCGTTGTCCCTATACGGCCAGAATACCATGATAGATTGTTTGCTGATGTTAAAGGACGCCAGACTTTCATAGATGAATTTGTGGACATGGTAATTGAACAGAATACAATTAAAAAGGCATACGTTTGCAACTCACGCATAACTAAAATTCGCTCTGGTGACATTCTATTATTCTACCGTTCTAGGAAAAAACAGGGTATTACCGGGATAGGAGTGGTGGAGTCAGTTTTGAGACAACCAGCTTCTATCGATGAATTGATTGCTTTCATCGGACCGAGATCGGTCTATTCCAAAGATGAGTTGGACCAACTTCATAAAAGAGGTGCTTTAGCTATTTTATTTAGATACATCGGCCAATTACCTTCTCATGTAAATCGAGATAAACTCTTAGAACTGGGAGCTTTGAGCAAGCCACCGCAAAGTATAGTAACTATGGACAATATATCATATAACCGACTAAAGGAGAGTGCCCTTGAGTGGTTGATATAATTCTCTCTTTAAAGCCCGAGTACGCCGAAAAAATCCTTGATGGGACGAAGAGATACGAATTTAGAAAGCAAAGACCTCGACACCAAGTTCAACAGGTATATATTTATGCATCTTCCCCTAAGAAGAGGATAATGGGAAGATTCCGAATTGGTAGAGTAATCCATGGTTCACCAGAGGAAATTTGGGAAAGGTGTGGAAATGAAGGAGGAATTGAGAAGGAAAAGTTCTTCTCATACTTCGGGGATAGAACAATTGGTTATGGGTTTGAAGTCGATGAAGTGGAACGTTTCGACCCACCGATAGACCCTGTTGAAATAAATTGTGGCTTCAGGGCACCTCAAAGCTTTGCGTATGTGCATGACGTTGGTGAAGTAGTTCTAACTGGATGTATAGCTAGTCCTTCACCCTGTCAGGATTCCGAAGGGGTAGAACACTAAGTGAGCACGAGTTATGATAATTACAAGATTTTTTAGCTCGCCCCACCCAGCCCTCAAAACTCGAACTCCCTATCACCGTATCCAATAACTGGACAGGGTCCTAAACATTCACCGCAGTGCAGGCATTTCTCCTCATCCACATACACCTTACCATCCACTTGAAGAGCATCTTGATCGCATCTGCCAGTGCATATGCCGCACCCGACGCAAAGATGCGCCCTTATTATCGTGTCCCTTACCTTGCTCATGAGCTTCTTTGCCTCTTTGAGGTTCCTGCCCCTGACAGCTACCCCTCCCTCGCCAAATATATCCACATCCTCCATTGAACATGAACCCGTTTTCTCATCATAATCGAACTCGCCAAGAATATTCACGAGATTTGACACCCTTCCCATATCAAGCCTTCTATTGAACATGCCCTCGATGCTTATCCCTCCCTGGCAAGGTTGGTATCCCTCAGCAGAGTAGAATTTGAGTTGCCCCTTTTCATCCTTTTTTACAGGTTCTTTTTCGCTTTTCAATTCGATGCCTTTGC
>CBDUXN010000005.1:0-45130 GCA_965371185.1 uncultured Thermoplasmata archaeon | reverse complement strand
GCGGGCGCCGTTATCCGAAGATACCCCACAGCTTGCTGTGATTGGGAGCTTCATTGAATCTCCTGAAAGTCTTAATCCATGCCCGGTATTATTATTACATGTATTGTTATACCACTCATTATGACTAGCGTAAAAACAGAAAATCCCGTAACGATTGTATGAGCAATTATTTTCAAATATGTAATTCCCATCTGCATTAAAAGATAATTCGACACCAGCTCGATAATTATTAATGCAGGTGTTATTGTATACACTATTCCCGGTACCGTCAGATAGAAAGATACCGCTGCCCATTGTTCCATAACTAAGGCTGTCAGAACAGTTGTTGTCCGTAATGATATTTTGATCCGAATACTTTATCTCAATGCCGCGTCTATTAAAGCAAGCGGTATTATTCGAGATCGTGTTGCTACTTGAATGATCTATTAATATCCCTAGTGAATTGTTTGTTACGTTGTTGTGTGCTATGATGTTATCAAATGAAGAGAATCCAAGCTGTATGGCAGCGGTGGTATTTGTGATTTCGTGGTTCTCTATCTGCATGCCTGTGCAGTTCGCAAGGATTATCTGTCCTGCATCCAGTGGAACGGTCCCTCCGGTTTGGTTTGTAACATAGTATATCGGTTTTCCGTTAACCTTGTTTGAAATATCGATATAATGTGTGTTCCACTGCTCAAGTTGATCTCCATAAAAATAAATTCCGTTATTTATCATGGTGTTTTCGGTTAGATTGTTGCAGATGGACCACCATAGTCCTAATCCCCAAGTGTTGTTCGAAATGGTATTGTTAGTAATAATATTCCCATCAGAATAGTAGGCATTCATGGGCCACTCATTATTTGAAAGATTGTTATTTGTCAGGTTATTTGAACCTGCGTAAAGCATGATAGCTTGTTCACCGTAGCTTATATTGCAGTACGATATCTCCGCATGTCCTGAAAGATCTATCTGGATGTTTTCCCAATCCCTGGGTGCGGGTGTTATGCTGTTCGAGGTTATGTTGATCATTTCATTTTCGGTGCCTACGGCAGTTAGATTTCCTGCCACAACGATGCTGAAAAATCCGTCAAATTTCACTTCAACGCCCGGTTCAATCGTTAGTTTCTCCCCTGCAGGAACAAGAACATCACCTATGACAATATAAGGGCTTCCTGCAAGATTCCAGGGTCCACCCGATCCGTCAAACATCGTCCCGCTCACATCCGTGGCCTGGACATTTTGGGTGCCGACATCTACAAATATCAGCAATCCACCAGCCACAAGCAAGCACACTATTCCTAAAGAAATTGTTTTTTTATTCATGTACTCCCACCTATTTTGAGCCCGTGTATGGCTTTACCTCATATCAAGGTTTTGTTACCACACCTGGTCCTTTCCCAAGCGTGGCAACTGGGCCCCTGAGATTCCGAGGAACCTGCGCTACGTTCCGGTGGCTTACAAGACCCTGAATTCCTTCTTGGAGGTCGGATTTATCCTGAGGGAAGACATAATCTAATCTAATACGGAGGTAATTGCAATCATAGTTGAGTATTTGATTATGCGTGGCTGACGGATGAAATCAGGTATAGCAGAGCTCAGCTACAGCAAAATACCAGTGGCAGTGCAAGTCCACTCCTTATTAGGTGAAGAAGTCGATGGAATCGAGCTTTTTGATGATCATGCATGAGCATTTGTTTGTGTTTCGGAAACCGGATAAAGGGGAGAAAACTAAGAAATTCAAGGAAAGCATGGCTTAAATTTACATAACGAATCCATAATAATTTTTCTGGATCACATTCACAAAGGGCTCTGCCCTTTTAAAAAGTGGGGATAACACCGAAAAATTCACCTATCTAATTTCAATCCCCGGCTACCTTATTTAGCTCTCCCCTCATCTCGTTCTTCATGTCCTTCAGGCTGTCAGGGCCAAGAAGAATTTTGGAGTCCATGTCCCTGATTCTCCCAGTGGACAGAAGATACGAAATATAGTCCATGTGATCCTCCACCGAGATCCTGTCGCAGACCGTGAGCCAAGTGTCCACAATGTCCCCTATCTTCTCCACCTTCTTGCTGCTCTCCACGTTTGCCGAGGTGATGAGGGCCGCGGTGAGCTCCTTCTGTGTTACGGTCACACCAGAAGCCCGCTCTTCCAGCTCCCTTCTTATCTTCTCGAAGGTGTCGTTCAAATTCTGGTAGCCATCAGCACCAGCTTTAAGCTCCATTATCCTGCCTGTGGTCAGAATCGCAGCTATTTCATCCAGATCGTCCGAGATTGCCAGGCCGTCCTTTATCCTGACCCAGAGGTTCACTATCTCCTTGGTCTTTTCCACCTCCTCGCTCCTGGAGATGATGGCCGAGGCCACAAGGGCAAAGACCAACTCCTTTTGCAGGTCCTTTGACTCGATATTCCTCATAACCATGTTCCTGTTGATATCGAATATCGCGGTGTTAACGATGTTCAGGTCCTTTATCTCGATCCCGAAGTCCATGATGCTGCCAGTGGTCAGGAGGGCTGCTATGAAATCCAGATCCTCCTTCACGGTCACGATAGTTCTGATATCGTTCCAGAGCGTGGCTATCAATGAAGGGGATTCCACCTCGTACGAATGCGAAACGATTGTCGTTGCCAGGAAGGCCGATATCTCATCAGGATTTGATGTGTTGACGATCTGTGCCATAAGATTCCTCTCCCTATATCAGGATTGAACGAATAATGGCCAATAAGGTATAAATGTCTTTGTATGGAATTCGGTCAAGCTCCTATTCTGGCTCCTGCAACTCATCCTCCGTATCTTCTTCCCCTGTTTCATCATCCGCGTCGTCCTCGTAAGATTCGTCCTCGGAATCGGTGATCTCTTCCTCTTCATCCACTACATCATCAGCATCATCGCTTTCCTCGTCTTCCAAGTCATCTATGGTCGAATCCTTGTCCTCGCCCTCCCATTCGCCGATCATTTCTGACAGCTCTTCCTTTTGCTGGGGTGTCAGGCCCTTGGTCTTCGAGATTATGGAAACAAAACCCTCGTATTCGGTGCGGCTTATCTTGCCGTCCTTGAGCATAACCTCCATCTCCTGCGTTATCCACTTGGGCAGCCCCTCGAACTTCTCGCTGACCTCCGCCTTTCGGAAATCGCGGCGCCTTGTGGCGATGGTATCCTGAATCATGTGGAAGTGCAGATCCTCGATCTTGCCGCTCTGGAACTCCTCGTTGAGCCTGGATTCGACATCGTCCATTTTCTCGTCGAACTCGCCCGGCTCCAGTTCCTTATCTGAGGTTATGTTGTTTATCTCGGTCATGTATCTCCTGAGGGCTCCCTTCTTCCTCCTCACCATGAAAAAACCGAATGTGAAAATTATGAGGGCAGCAATGGCAGATACTATCGCCATCACCAATCCCCACCAGTCGTAAGAAAATCCAAATAACTCCTCCGGCTCCTTGACTATTACATCCTCCACTGTTAGGTTCCAGCTGTACTGGACACTGTCAAGCCCGTCATCCACTTCCGCGGTCACAACATGCGAACCAGCTGCAGCGTGGTCGGCGTAGTACGTGTACGAGCTTCCCCCTTCCTGAACAGGAACATCGAAGTTCTCGTCAAAGTACCAGTTTATTTCAGGATCATCCTCGGGATCTGGGTCGCTTGCCACAATCGAGAACTGCAAGGATGTATCCTCCTCCATTACCAGCTCTTTCTCTACAGGGTCAGGAGAGCCGATCTCAGGCATTCGATTCAGGTTGTTCACAACAATCTCCCATTCACGGAACAATGTGAACGACCTCTCGCCGATATCCTGGATGCTCAGGTTCAGGGTGTAGGTCCCTGCGCTTTCGTAATCTGTTTCGAATTTGTAATACTCGCCGTCGCCCACAGTGGCCAGGCCTATTTTCCATTTGAAAAGCATTGCATCCCCGTCAGGATCGCCAGCAACCACCAAGAATTCAATTGATTCGGTTTCGGAAAGTACGATTTGCCCGGGGGTAGGTGTTAAAGAGGTAATAACCGGCCTGGAGTTTTCTATTTCCACATACGGGGAGTTGATAGCCTCACCGTATTCCTCACCGTCGAAGACCTTCAGGGTGAAGTACCACAGCTTGCTTTTTTCAGTGGCAGATGAATCCACCACCAATTGGTCGTTATAAGCCGGCTGCAAAATACCATTTTTGTACCATCTGATCTCTGGGGTTGACTCCACATCACCATCTTCGTCCTCATAGGTGTACAGCGCGTTGAGGTCATCATCCCCCAGGGGATTGTTGGGCGATATGGATAGATCCGATGCTGTGGGAGGGCTGTTCATTACTTCGATTGCCCCAGATATTACCACTTCCCCGAATTCGGTGCCGTCGTTAGATTCCACAGTAAAATACCACGGCTGTCCTTTAGATATGAGGTTGGAGGGGATAAAGGTTTGATTATCCAGTGTAGGTTCATGAACACCGTTAAGATACCAAACGATCTTTGTATCATTTTCCAGATCATAATCCACATCAGAATAAAGATAGTTCGCAACTAGAGTCGAGGTCGTTGTGGGGTCTGTAGGAGTTATAAGTAAATCCTCAACAACAGGTTTTGAATTAATAATCGTCACATTTGAACTCCATTCGACACTGGTCCCGTAATCCATGCCATCATGGGGGGTGATCTCGCATGTCCATCTCTCTTCCTTCAACGTGTAAGCAGATGGTAATGTTTTTCCTCGGTAGCCTGTGTCCACAAATTCTATCCCCGTCCAGCGCAGCCATTTTATTATAGTGTCCCCGCTCTCGGTATCACCATCGCTGTCGAAGAAATCGTATTCAACTACCAGATCGTCTTCAGTTGTTGGCACCAGTGGAGTCACCCCGATATTTGACACCTGCGGTGGAGTGTTGCCTATTATTATGTCGTCTGATTGCACCGTTATTCCCATATCCTCGCCGTCGGAAGGCGTGATATTGTAATACCATGTATCACCCTTAAGGGTCCGAGAGGAATCCACAATGAGACTGCCGCTCAAATCAACCTGCTCTAAACCATTTCTGAACCACTGGATAGTGCTTCCGGATTCTAGGTCGCCATCGGGATCGAAGAAATCGTAATCAACCGTTATATCAGACTCCGAGATGGGATTTGTAGGTATTGAAGAAGCCCTGGTAACCATTGGAGCGGAATTGTTAATCGTCACGTTCATATTACTTGTTTTAGCAGTGCCAAAATCCAAACCATCATGGGGAATGACCTCACAGGTCCAAATATCACCCTTTGTAGTATAGGCGGAAAACAATGTGTTTCCACTGTAACCTGTATCGTAAAATACGGCACCGCTCCAGAGCAGCCACTTGACAATGGTATTGTTGCTCTCATCGTCTCCGTCACTGTCGTAGAAGTCATAATCGACAGTCAAATCGTCCCCTGTTACAGGATTCAATAGCGCAATCATGATATTCTCTACCCAGGGTGGGGTGTTCCCAATAACAAGGGATTCAGACTGCACAAGTGTTCCATAATCCTCTCCATCATATGGTGTGACGTTGTAATACCATACCTCCCCACTTTGCGTTCGCGAGAAATGAACAGATTTACTGCCTGCCAGATCAATCTGCTCTAAACCGTCTCTAAACCACCTGATCGTGCTCCCTGTCTCAGCATCGCCATCCGGATCCAAGAAAGTGTAATTTGCGGTAAGAATGGAATCTGATGTGGGATTTAGAGGTATTATTATAGCGTTTGTAATCTCAGGTTCCGTGTTTATTATAGTCACGTTCATATCACTGCGTGTGGCAGTACCCTCATTGGATCCATCATGGGGTATTACCTCGCAGGTCCATCTTTCATCTTTTGATGTGTATATAGAGGGTAAAGTTTTTCCTCTCAAGCCGGTGTCAAAGAAGTCCGAAACGCTCCAGCATAACCATTTTATCACCGTATCACCACTCTGTGTGTCTCCATCGGTATCATTGAAATCAAAATTTGCCACCAAGTCATCTTCCGTTGTTGGAACCAAAGGAGATATAACGATATTGGAGACCGTAGGCGGCGTATTACCGATGGTGATGTTTTCAGATTTTACCTTGGTGCCGTTTTCCTCTCCATCATGCGGTGTGATATTGTAATACCATATTTCACCCTTTGATGTATACATGAAACTAACGTTTATACTGTCGTTCAAATTACTCTGGAGTATTCCGTCCTTGTACCATCTAATCATGCTCCCTGTTTCGGAATCACCGTCGACATCATCAAAATCGTAACTTGCTGTAAGATTGGTATCCGCATCGGGATTGGAAGGTGTTATTATAATATTCGAAACCATTGGAGCAGAGTTCATTATGGTCACATTCATACTGCTGAGATTGGAAATTCCTTCATCTAAACCGTCGTGGGGTATTACCTCGCACATCCAGATATCGTCTTTCTCTGTAAACTCGGATGACAGGTTGTGGCCCCTGTAACCTGTGTCATAGAATTCAAAACCGTTCCAGCGTAGCCATTTTACCACGGTATTGTTTTTATCTTCGCTGTCACCGTCACTGTCATCAAAGACGTATGTCACATTCAATCTGTCTTGCGTGGTTGGATTCGAGGGATTTATGACGATATTGGAGACTGAAGGCGGTGTATTTTCGATATAGGCTGGATCCGATTGAACCGGGGTTCCGTTATCCTCTCCATCTGAAGGTGTGATTGTATAATTCCATACCTCTCCTTTTAGTGTAATTGAAGAATCCACGGTTTTGCTGTCGTTTAAACCCGGCTGTAGTGTGCCGTTTTTAAACCATCTTATCGTGCCCCCGGATTCCAAATCATCGTCAAGATCAAAATAGGTGTAGTTTGCAGTGAGGGTTTCATTACTCATTGGGGATACGGGCTTGATTATTACATTGGAAACCTCAGGGGCGGTATTGCCTATTGTCACAAAAGCTGATTCCACTGTGATGCCGAGGTTATCGCCGTCGTTTGGGGTCACGTTGCACTTCCACTTTTCCCCTTTCTTCGTGTAGCTGGCAGGAAGCTCCAGTGCATCCACATTGGAATACTCCCAACCTGAGCCCTTATCCACATACCAACGGTATTGGGATTGGATATTGTCATCACCGTCTATGTCCGAAAAAGTGAAGTTAACATTAAGATCGTCCGAGCTCGTTGGATCCGTCTGGTTGATTTTCACATCACTAACCACTGGCGGCGTGTTCTGGATCGTAACAGGAGTGGATGTCATCATAGGGCCGTAGGCAGAGCCGTCATAGGGCCTTACCTCGCAGTACCAGGTCTGGTCTTTACTTGTGGATGCATTTGGTATCAGGGTCTGATTGTCAAATGTTGAGTTGTGAACTGCGTTCACATACCACATAATGGATGTGTTGATCTCCAGATCACCTTCAGGGTCCGAGTAATTGTAGCTCAGATTCAGGTCGTCCAGGGTTGTGGGGGTTAAAGGGCTGATGATGACATTGGTAACGGAAGGCAGGGAGTTGTCCAGGGTAACGTTTGTCTGCATGGTCCTATTTACCAGAAGGGATTTTGAGCCGGAATGGTTGCCTAATATTGCTTCAATATTATAGGGTATGTAAGTCTCATTGGAATTCGGGTATTGGGTGCGCTCATGCAGCCATATCAATCTAATGAATCCATTAATATCCGTGGAGCCATTGTATACTAACGTTCCCAGAGGGTTTCTTATCTTGACATTGGCGTCGTACACGGGATCGTCCTCCCAGTCGAGCACCTCCACATCCAGGAGCCAGTACAATGTAATGGTGGAAAGGGGATCGATTATCACCCGAATCTGGTTGTATGTGGTGTTGTACAGGGTTATATCTGCAGATGCTAAATCGAAATTGTACATAGTGGCATTCAAGGAAGAATTATAGATATCGAGGCTGTCGCAGTTCTCGATTATCATTGCATACTGAACGCTTCCGAATATTTGGGAATCGTAAAGCTCGATATTTACGGGGTTTGATCTTATGATAACCCCAATGCTACCATCTTCGATGGTAATGTTCGAAAACAAAATTGTGTCGCCTCCGAAGATGATGGTTCCTTTCCCGCAGGAATTTAAGTAGATATCAGCTAGAGTTAAATCATCACAGTGCCAATCATATATACCATAAAGAGCATTTTCGATTGTGATATTTGACATCTTAATATTGGTGGACATATTAATAAAGAAGCTGTAATTCGAATCAATTGAAGAACTTCCCTGGATCACGGTATTGTTCGCGTACTCAAGAAGGCAGTCATAACTCAGGGAATTCGAGAAGTCGTTTTCCAGCAGGATGCTCCAGTCCGAATTGTTGATATGGATACCTCTTTCATGGTCCATTATCGTATTGTTTGTCGCGTTGTTTCCAATACCGGTATGATAGATGCTTATTCCGTAAGGGCCATATAGATCCTGACCTGTTGTTGTCATGGTGTTATCGATTATTTTATTGAATTTACAGCCCCCATCGTAGAGAACGATTCCACCTGGGAGGCCTGCGACATTCGTTAATTCGTTTGAATATATGGTGTTATTCTCGGAATTGTACAGGTAAATCGGAAATGCCTGGTGAGCACTGAAAGTGTTGTTGTTTATCGAGTTGTTATTCGAGTTGTTCAGGTAAATCCCGAAAACATTATCTGAGAACGAATTGCCTTCAATAGACTTGTAATCGATTCCGTTCAGCAATAATGATACAAAGTTGTTCGTGAAGTTGTTATTTTCAATGACTACTTCGCTTGCACCGCCGATGTAAAGGCCTCTTTCCCAAGGAGCTCCAACTGACATAACCTGATCTCCTGAAGAAGGGCTCCAGTACCCGAAGTTCAGGTTCTGCTTGGAGCCGCAGTCAGATAGCCTGCTGTTTCTCATCTCGAATTTGGAGCCGTTCATTATGAAATATTGGCCTTTATTAGGATTAAGAGCCGAAATGTTCGATTGATCTGTCGTGGTCTGGGGATCGTTGTCGCTGTCTAAGATATACAATTCGCCTCCACTCTTCACTTCTATCCCATATTCCAGCAGGTAGCTGTTGTTGAATTTAATTGTGACATTTCTGAGCGTCAGGTTGCCTGTTGGAAGGATGATTAGCGTCCCATTGAGCTGCACAGTGAGATCCGAGATAACCTGGGTATCCGAAATCACCCAATCACCGCATTTGGCAATGTTTGAGTCCTCACTGCCTTGACTAATATTATCGACTGCCTGGACCTTATAACTGTAGGTCGCCCAGCCTGAGGCAGCATCGTTATCGGTCCAATTGTTATTGATGCTGTCAGGCCATGGTAATGAGGAAGAATTGTAGATTTCAACCCATCCAGGACCAGTATCATTTCGAAAGACCAGATAATGAGAAAGGTCATTGGAAGGGGAAGGCGTCCATGTCAGGTCTATGTTTGTTCCGTTGCTCACCGCGATTAAATTGGCTGGAGGCTGTGGCGGAGTATCGATATTGAAATATACGTTAACCCACCGTGTGGTATCCATAACCGGCTCGATATCACCGTAAGCAGTATAAACATCATAGGTTCCGGTGATGTTATGGGGATCGAAATAAACTGTTCCGAGTGAAGATTCGATGATTTGGTTCGTTACTATAAGATACCATACGCCGCCAAATTCATCTGTTTTAACATTATGTACCTCATCTGTGTCTATATTCTTAACCGAAATATCGACATATGGCAGCGAGCCGTTCAGATCAAAGGTTTGAACATGGAGGAAATTTTGAATATGTAAGAATGGCTGAAAAAGGTCCCAAAACCCAACTTTTGAGGTGCTGAGTGTGCAATTGACAACATAGAAATCGGTAAATTCCCAGCCCGTATCAAGTTCATCCAAATATAAATCATATTGATTGCCGTCCATTGTATTGTTAGAGAAATCGCCGCCATGAGCTTCGTTGATCCAAACAGCATCGCCCTTGTACGAAGGATCACCGGTATTTGAGTTGATAGTGTTGCCAGAAATGGTGTATGCTTGAAGCATGTGCAGCCCAATACCTCTGCTTTTTTGATCCACTACAGTATTTCCGTTGTCTATCAGCACATTATCTATTATCTCGACGTAAGATGTTGGTGTGCCAACGACCTCAAGACCGATTGGAGTATTATAGGAAATATTATTATTATGAATTCTTATGTTCGTGTCAGATGCTCCCAATTCAACATATATACCGGTCCCACTATTATTCGTCACATTATTATCATAAAAATCGATATTCGAGCTGTAACTGATATTTACGCTGATGCCTGACTGTTTTACTTTTTGGATGGTGTTGATATGGATTTTTAGATTGTCACAGCTCTGAACATTTAGATTGAACCGATCGGAAGCCCCGTTAAGCCCGCTGTTTTCTATTGTGTTATTGTATATATCGGAATTCGCGAGGTTATCGAGCAGCATTCCTGACTGGCCAGGATTTATAGTATCATAAACATCTGTATTGTTATGAATTGTGTTGTTGTAAACAATTAAGTTGTCGCCTTCAAGTTTCATTCCGTAATCACAGTGGTGCACTTCATTGTGATATATGCTTCCGTCACTTGTTCCCGCAGTTGTTATGATGCCGTCTCTGCAATAATTTACTTGGGAATAACCAATAGTAAAATTTTTTGCAGAATAGATATTTATTCCGTAATTGTTAGAGCTGATTTTATCGTTCTCGAAGGTGCAATTCTGGATATCGGAATTGTTCACATCGGTTCCTACATAGATGCCTTTATCATTGTTTTTGAGGGTACAATTGTGAACATCTGTATTGTCCCCCGTTACTCTTATCGCATTAGTATTATTCTCAAAAGTGCATTCCTGTATATCGTTATCCAGTTCTCCCGAATCTATCCAGATAGCATAGTAGCTATTTTCAAATGTGCAATTTTGTATAATGTTACCATTTCCGCTTGATAGTATGCCATAATCCACATTGTCCTTAAAGGTACAATTTATGATATTGTTATCATTCCCAACTGATCGAATGCCATAATCTTTATTACCATCGAAGGTACAATTACGGATTTCGGAATTATTGCCTTCTAGAATCAGTCCCTGTAAATTGCTTCTGAAAATGCTGTTCTCAAAGGATGAAGTATCCGAATAAACGTAGAATCCATAAAATGGATCGCTCGAATAGCCACATTCCCGAATTATCGTGTTATTTATTGACACCGAGCCACCGCTTAATACTTCAACAAAATACTTGTAGTCGCCGCCTCCTCCATCATTATCAAAAGGGCTGTCTGTGATGTTCGAAAAATCATCAGTTGTCCAGGGATTATTGTCCCCATCGGTTACAATTAACGAGCCGCCGGAGTTCACTCTTATATGGTACTGACCATTGAAACTACAATTCATCGCCAAGGTAACATTCGCCAAAACCAATGATCCACCGGTTTCCACGGTAAGATTTCCAGATAATATGATTTCTTCATCGGTGTAACTTTCTGCACCAGTTACTATCCAGTCTCCATCTATATATGTTACAGCTTTTACATTTCGGGTGCTCAACGAAAGTGAAATATGGATTATGCTCGACACAAGCACCAATACTAAAATGTACGTTGTTACTCTCTTCATATTCCTCACCTCGCCATTGTAAACCCCTCCCTCGTCCCTCCAGTATTTCCAGAACCTTGTAAGCCCGCATTTAATATATTTCTTAGTATTAATAGATATCTCCCCGCATGGCTATCTGACGGAAAAAACCAAGCACAGAGGTTCCCGCCCCAGATAGTATGTTCGCAAGGTAGATAGACCTCGCTCTTTCTATTTCCCAGGATTTATCACTCTTATAGTGTAATAACCCTCAAACGGTGTACCGTCTTTTAATTCACCGGTTATTGTAATTTCTATATCCCCAGGCCATGCGACATCTTGAACATCGTTTCTGTCGAACTTGATCATCAGATCTAGGATACCGTCATTATCATGATCGCCGATATTTGTGGGGCGGCCCTCGGCAGGAATCACGACCGGGAAACCCCCAATCTCCGAGATTCTGATGGTCGAGATATCGACATCGTTCAAATCTATACCTTCGGTCGCTTCGATGTAGCATGTGATCCATTTTCCCTCGGAGTCGAGATTGAGTGTATCGGGGTCGATGTCGATTGACCAGACCATGAAATATTCGTCATAGGTGTTGTTCACAAAGGTATTGTTGTTGATCGTCGGATCTGATTGTGGGCCAATAAAAATACCATAAACATTGTCCTCTAAAGTATTATCTTCAATTGTTGGAGAGGAATGATCGATATAGATACCATACACATTATTTGAAATATAGTTGCCTGATATCACGGCATCGGAGTTATAGCAGTATATTCCGTAGGTACAATTTATTATGATATTGTCAGTGATTACTGCATTGGAATCGCCCAATCTGATGCCAAATATTGCATTCCTCAAAATGTTGCCTTTTATTATCGCACTTGAGGGATCATCATAGATGTTTTCAATTTCACAGTCTATATCATTATCAACAATTAATAAATCATTACTGTTATGATATTTTATACCGTAATCGCCGTTTTTAATCTCGTTCTTATAGAACTCACCCTCATCGGACGTTTCCACATAGATACCATATTGTGGATTTGTATTGAATTTGTTCCAGCTAACTGTATTGGAATTGGAATTGGTCATGTAAATACCAAATTCGTTATCGTCAATGTGGAGATTGCCGGAAATGTTATTGTCTGTGGAACCTGATTCTATAAAGATACCGTAGGGGCTGTCTGTAATCAATGGATTATTGGTTATATTGTTGTTCTTAGATGAGGAAGAAAGATTGATGTTGCTGTCGGTATTGAACGTTATATTGTTGTCGCTTATGTTGTTGTTGGAAGAACCTAGTAGCTTGATGCCATATACATTGTTCGAAATTCCAGGGTTCTTGTTCCCAGTTATGTAATTGTTGGATGAGCTTTGCAGTTTGATGCCGTATTCGTTGTTGGAAATATCAGGATTATCCGTTATATTGTTGTGATGCGATGAGGAATAAATCCAGATGCCAAAATTAGTATTTTCAGTTATTGTGTTCCCGCTTATACTGTTTGAGTAAGAATCAGAACCTTGAAGGACGATACCTTTGTTGTTTTTCTTGACTTCGTTATCTTCTATTTCGTTATTGTCTCCTCGGACATAGATGCCTCGATCGTGATTTTTCACCGTGTTCCCTGAGATCGTATTGTTATTACTATATGGTGAAATGAGAACACCGGCACTGTTCGAAGATATAATATCGTTATCAGAAATATTGTTGAATGAACTAAAACCATCGCTAAAGATGTCCATATTGTCGTTGCCTGATAGTTCGCTGTTTTTCACAGTACAATTTTCAACACCTTCTAAATAAATACCATAATTAGGTGATTGACTGTTTGTTATATTGAAGCCAGTGAGGTTCACCCAATCTGCTTTAATTCGGATAACATCTTTGGTGTCATCACCCTTAATTATGGTGATCGTCTTCCCAGAACCTGTAAGATTGATTGATTTATCCACCCCTAAGTTCTCTTCATATGTTCCAGCCTCCACCTCGATCTCATGTCCATCTAGAGTGTCCGTATCGTCTATCGCAACTTGGATCTCATCGAAATACTCGCCAGTGTCCAGGTTGCGCACAGGTCCGCCGAATGTGGGCCACATGAGCGGGTAGTTATCATAATCTGCTCCAGGGTGGGATATCAAAGTATCTCCGATGCCGTCACCTGGATCTGCATGTTTTCCTGTACCGGTACCGTCATCCTTTCCGTTATAATCGCTCCAGAAGTTACCTCTTAATAAAGTTGTATTATGCCAATCGTTGTTTGCGGGGTCGGAATCAATGGCCTGAATTGCATTGCCAATGATATCGTTGTGATAGAATTCATTGTTGGATGTGGCGGACAATGTAATACCGTATACTGTATTTTCTGATATCTTGTTCAGGCTAAAAGTGTTGGAATTGGAATATTTTAGGTAGATGCCTATATCGTTGTTAGAGATATCATTATCTATTATGTCATTATCATCCGAAGAAGATAGATTAATGCCGTCCATGCTATTCGAGTTGCAGGTGTTGTTTTCGATAGTGTTTTCATTCGAGTAACCTATAAAACGAATACCATATAGGTTGTTGGAGACATCATTGTCTATTATCTCATTATAATCCGAATGATATAGGATAATACCGTCAAAGGTGTTCGAGTTGCAGGTGTTGTTTTCGATAGTGTTATCATCCGAATAAACTGCTAAACGGATACCAACCCGGTTGTTCGAGACATCATTATCTATTATTTTATTATCATCCGAAAAAGATAGATTAATGCCGTCCCTGTTGTTCCAGGTGCAGGTGTTGTCTTCGATTGTGATATTGTTTGAATAATATGTCACATGGATGCCATCTCGATTATTCGAGATATCATTGTCTATTATTTCATTGTCTTCTGAATATGATAGATTAATGCCTTCCATGGTGTTCGAGTTGCAGGTATTGTTTTCGATAGTGTTGTTGTTAGAGTAACCTGTTAGACGGATACCATCCCGGATGTTCGAGTTGCAGGTATTGTTTTCGACGGTATTATTAGATGTAATATGCAGGCGGATGCCATCCCGGTTATTGTCCGAGAAGCCGTTGTTTTTAATCCTATTGTAATCTGATTGAGCGCACCAGATACCATCCAAAGTGTTCCAACTGCAGTTATTGTGAGCAATGGTGTTGTTATTTGATGAAATGCTTACCAAGATGCCATTGCTGTTCGTGTTCGAGTTACAGGTGTTGTTTTCAACAGTGTTATTGGATGAGGATTCAATCAAGCTGATTCCATCATAGTAGTTCGAGTTGCAGATGTTGTCTTTGATAGTGTTATTGGATGATTCAAATAGGTAGATACCGTCGTAATTATCCGAAATATTACAATTTTTTATCGTACAGTTGTCTGAATCATAAATATATATTCCCGCTCCACTACCATTCGTAATGGTAAATCCTGTTATATTCACCCAGTCAGCATTAATCTGGACTACATTTCCACTTCCTTCGCTATCAATAATCGCTGTGTCCATGTGCTCACCAGTAAGATTTATTGTCTTGTCTATCACCACATTCTCATTGTATGTTCCTGCGTCCACCTCGATCTCGTGCCCATCCTGGGTGTCTGTATCGTCAATTGCCGTTTGGATCTCATAAAAATATTCATCAGTGTCCAGGTTGTGCACAGGACAGTACACATAAACATCGGCTGTGTCCCAGATAATTACAGGGTCTCCACCAAACATTGAACCGTCCCATGCTTCAACCTTGGCTTGCCCTATGAAGGGTTCTAAGAACAGGTAGCTGAGGTCGGATTCTCCCCAAGCACCCCAGAAATCTGGAGCTGAGCCTGGACCGTCGGGATATCCATCGTTTGTGACATCCCATCGGAATATGTAATCCATTACATCACCGTCTATTATGTCAGCCTGGAAATTGACAGTTCCCACACAAATAGGAGCTCCTGGTGTTCCGTAGGGGCCCTGTGCATCCACAGGTACCGTACTTAAAACATCAACATAACTCATAATCTGCGAATATGCATTACCGTTGTTATCATTGTAATCCAGGGTTGCTTCATTATGTAGCAAGGTGCCGGTCGGGACGCCAATATCAACGGTCACGGTTATCGTTATTGATTCAGCAAACATTCCAGGTATAACACCTACATTCCAGGTGTACGTATCTCCAACTGAGAAATCGTGTGTAGGGTACGAGCTCACGAAGGTTGTATCTTCAGGTATTGTATCTGTTATTATTACTCCAGTGGCATCACCAGATCCAGTATTTTCGTAATAAAGAGTATATTCGATCGGATCTTCAGGATCTGCGGTTGTGACGTCAGCTGTCTTTGAGATCCACATAATAGGTGCAGTCACAGTGACATCAACATAATGCGTTATTTCATCGTATGGATTACCAGCTCCATCAGTATAGTCTAGGATTGCCACATTATGAAGAATCGTGCTGTCTGATGTCCCAACATCAACAGTAACTGTGATTGTAATTACAAATGCAGTAGGGCCACTAGGACCCAAAATGCCAATATTCCATGTGTATTCGTCACCGGATGACGAATCGGGTGAAGGAGCTGAGTTCACGAAGGTTGTGGCTTCAGGTATATAATCTGTAATGACAACATCTATTGCATCCTCATCTCCAGCGTTCTCAGCAATTATAGTATAGACAATTGTATCGCCTGGATCAGCAGTTGAAACATCAGCATTCTTTGATAAAGTCATCACTAGAGTACTTGATCCAGTGGGCATCATCGCGGTAAAAACAGTGGTCACCATCATGATACACAACAATATTCTTGAGATTCTTCGTTTCATGTACTTGTCTCCCTCCGATTTATATCCTCTTTCTATTTTCCAGGATTTATCACTCTTACGATATAGTAACCCTCAAACGGTGTTCCATCAGTCAATTCACCTGTTACAGTAATTTCAATATCCCCCGGCAATGCAGCATCCTGGACATCGGTTCTGTCGAACTTGACCATCAGATCAGGAACTCCATCTTTATCATGATCACCGATATTGGTGGGTCGACCCTCTGCAGGTATCACAACTGGGATACCTGCAACCTTTGAGATTTTTATGGTCGATATATCGACATCATTCAAATCTATACCTTCGGGCGCTTCAATATAGCAGGTGATCCATTTGCCCTCTGAATCGAGATTGAGGGTGTCTGGATCGATATCGATTGACCATATCATGAGATATTCATCATAGGTGTTGTTAACATAGGTATTATTGTTTATAATCGGATCTGATTCCGGGCCAACAAAAATTGCATAAACATTGTCCTCAAATGTGTTGTTTTCAATTGTCGGGGAGCAATGAGCGATATAGATTCCGTATATATTATTTGATATATAGTTACCTGATATCACAGCATCAGAGTTTGAGCAGTAAATTCCGTAGGTACAATTTATTATGATATTGTCAGTGATTACTGCATTGGAATCGCCCAATCTGATACCGTATATTGCATTCCTCAAAATGTTGCCTTTTATAATAGCACTTGAGGGATCATCATAGATGTTTTCAATTAAACAGTCAATATCATTATCAACAATTAATAAATCCTGACTGTTATGGTATTTTATACCGTAATCGCCGTTTTTGATCTCGTTTTTATAGAACTCGCCCTCATCGGACGTTTCCACATAGATGCCATATTGTGGGTTTGTATTGAATTTGTTCCAGTTAATCGTATTGGAATTGGAATTGGTCATGTAAATGCCAAATTCGTTATCGTCAATGTGTAGATTGCCGGAAATGTTGTTGCCTGTGGAACCTGATTCTATAAAAATACCGTAGGGGCTGTCTGTTATCAATGGGTTATTGGTTATATTGTTGTTCTTCGATGAGGAAGAAAGATTTATGTTGCTATCGGTATTGAATGTTATATCGTTGTCGCTTATGTTGTTGTAGGAAGACCCCTGAAGCTTGATGCCGTATATATTGTTCGAAATACCAGGGTTTTGATTCTCGGTTATATAGTTGTAGGACACACTTTGTAGTTTGATACCGTATTCGTTGTTGGAAATATCAGAATTATCGGTTATATTGTTGTGGTGCGCTGAGGAAACAAGCCAGATGCCAAAATTTGTATTTTCAGTTATTGTGTTCCCAGTTATATTGTTATGGTTAGAATCTGAACCTTGAAGGACGATGCCCTTGCCGTTTTCCATGACCTCGTTATCTTCTACTTCGTTGTTGTCTCCCCGGACATAGATTCCTTGTGTGTGATTTTTCACCGTGTTTCCTGAGATCGTATTGTGATGACTGGATGGCCAGATAGCTATACCCGCATTATTTGTAGATATGATATCGTTATCAGAAATATTGTTGTTTGAGCTGGAACCATCGATAAAGATATCCATGTTGGCATTGACTGAAAATTCGCTGTAATTCACGGTACAATTCTCGACTCCTTCTAAATAAATACCATAATATGGTGATTGACTGTTAGTAATATTGAAACCAGTGAGGTTCACCCAATCCGCAGTGATCCGGACCACATCTTTGGTACCATCACCTTCTATTATCGTGATCGCTTTACCAGAGCCTGTAAGGTTTATTGTTTTACTCACTACTACATTCTCGCTATATGTTCCTGCCTCAACCTCTATTTCGTGTCCATCCAGAGTGTCTATGTCATCTATTGCCGCTTGTATCTCGTCGAAATACTCATCAGTGTCCAGGTTGCGCACAGGTCCGCCGAATGTGGGCCACATGAGCGGGTAGTTATCATAATCTGCTCCAGGGTGGGATATCAAAGTATCTCCGATGCCGTCACCTGGATCTGCATGTTTTCCTGTACCGGTACCGTCATCCTTTCCGTTATAATCGCTCCAGAAGTTGCCTCTTAATAAAGTGGGATTGTGCCAATTGTTGTTCGCGGGGTCGGAGTCGAAAGCCTGGTTTGTGTTGCCGATGATGTTATTGTGATAGATCTCATTATTAGATCCTGATTCTATTCGAATTCCCTCCCAATTGTTTAAAATCGTATTGTTATGTAAAGTATTGTCTGAACCTGAAAAGAGTACGCCATAATTGAGGTTTAATTCGATGCTGTTGTTAGATATTGTATTGTTCGAGCTTGTGTCGAGAGTTATGCCCTGTATATTGTCTGAAAGGTTATTGTTGGATATGTTGGTGTATGAACATTCATCGAGGCGAATACCTGCGGGTAATCCTGGCCCTCCATGTATATTAGCTGTGATGTCATTGTGTGATATTGAGCTAAAATTTGAATTTTCACCGATATAGATGCCTTCAGCATTGTCTGAGATGGTGTTGTTGTAAATTATGGTGTGGTTTGATCCAGAATAGAGATAAATTCCATACCCATCATTTGAATTTATGCTGTTGTTGGTTATTGTGTTGTTTGAACCAGATAAGTATATGCCATCCCATTCGTTCGAATAGATTTTGTTTTCAGTTATGGTGTTGTTGTTTGAGAATGACGGGAGTAATGGTATACGTCCGAGATTTATCCCATTGCCTCCATTTGAAAAGATGGTGTTGTTGGATATTGTGTTATTGCTTGAACTTTCCATACAATTAATTCCATTCCAACCGTTAGAATAGAACGTGTTGTTGGATATTGTGTTGTTAAAGCTTTCCCAAAGACGTATACCATCCTCACCATTGTTTGAACAATTGTTATTTTCTATTTTGCATTGCTCTGAAAAAGCAATAATAATCCCTACCTCAAAGGTATGATTGACTGTAAAGCCTGTTATATTAACCCAATCAGCCCAAATTTCGAAGCCATATGGAAGCCCAGGAGCCCCAAGACCATCAATTATTACACTATCCTTATCCTCACCTATCAAGGTTAAGGTCTTGGAAATAACAACGGCCTCAATGAATGTTCCTGGTGCAACTCGAATAGTATTACCAGAATCTGCATCACTGACTCCAGCTTGGATAGTCTGGTAGTATAAATCTTTGTCAATATTGTGAACCGGGCCCCAGTACTCCCACATAGAAATTTTGGTGAATGGGTAATTATCCTGGTTCGAGCCACCTGAAACGGACCTCGGGTCGTCAACAAAGCCGTCATAGTTGTTGTCAGGGGAAGTCCAGTCCGACCACGTGTTCCCGCCGGACGGGTACCCGTTGTCCCATTGGTTGGTTCCGTAATCGCGTGCTTGGTTTGTATTATCAAAAATGTTGTTGTGATAGATTAAATTATTAAAGCTAGATCCCCAAACATCGATTCCAAAATAATTATTTGAAATTGTGTTGTTCTCAATCGTATTGTATTCGTTTGATACAGCAATTACGATACCATATCCGTTATTATCAGAAACATTGTTGTTATAAATATGGCAGTAAGTGACACCATTAAGTTCTATTCCTGCATCTGGCCATACATCACCGTTAGTGATTGTAAACCCGCTCACGTTGACCCAACCAGTATTAATCTTAATAACAACTCCACTACCATCACCATCGATGATTGTCGTGTCCTTATTCACCCCTGTTAGATTTATTCTCTCATCTATCACGACATTCTCGAAATATGAGCCACTGCCCACTTCGAGCGTATTTCCCGAATCTGCATCATCCACCGCTAACTGAATAGTAGAATACCACAGATCCTTATCGATATTGTGCACTCTCTTCCAGCCGTTTTCATCAACATATGGATAAAAATCAAAATCGGTTGTTGGGTGAGATAAATCGGTATCGCCGATTCCATCACCGGCATGTGCGTGTTTTCCCGAGCCGCTACCATCATCATCCCCTGTGTAATCTGACCAGTAATTACCCTCTAGCCATGTGGGGTGATGCCAATTGTTATTAGCGGGATCATAATCGATGGCTTGATTATTGTTACCGATTATGATATTGTGGTAAATAGTATTTTTAGTCACCATCTCCAAATATAAACCGTAATTACTGTTCGATGTTATGTAATTATCAAACAAATAATTGTCCTTTGAATAATTCCAAAGCCATACGCCGTATTCATGGTTGGAAAATATGTTTTTCCTAATAGTATTGTTTGATGAGGAGATTGTTTGGAGGCCAAATAAGTAATTATATGTAACATCGTTATCTGTTATGTTATTGTATGATGACCCAATAGCGTATATGCCTCCCTTGTCGTTTGAATAAACAGTATTGTTAATTATTTCATTGTAGTGTATGTAATCAAGGTAGATACCGTAATCGTTGTCTGAGCCGTTATTGTTAGCTACCAGGTTGAGATTTGAATCATCTAACATTAAAATTCCAATCCAAGTGTTATCATTGCAGGTGTTGTTGGCTATTACATTTTTATCTGAAAATTTATTCACCCGAATACCTATCTTATTATTTATGCAATCATTGTTTTCAATTTTATTCTCCATCGCCAGTGAAATCTCGATGCCCAAGGAGTTGTACGAGACAATGTTGTTGTAGACATTACAATTTTCAACATCGTTTAGTTCTATGCCGATGTCGTTAGGGAGACCCCCGGTAATGGTGAAACCTGTTATATTCACCGAATCTGCCTGTACAAAAACCACAGATTTTGACGGGGTGACACCGTCGATTATGGTTATATCCTTGTCCTCACCTTCCAGGGTCAAAGAGGTCTTAGTGCTGTAAATTACCACATTCTCATTGTACGTTCCTTCGAAAACGAACACTGTATCTCCAGGGTTTGCGGCATCCACACCATCTTGTATATACTGGTAAGGATAAGTCACGCTGCCATCCCACGGACCTGAGATGTTTAACCAATCCACATAGATTGTATCTCCTGCAGCACCAACATTCGCCGGCAGCACAGCAAATACACTCGCCACCATCACTAGACATAAAAGTATACTCGGTATTCTCTTCATCTACTTGCCTCCCTCCGTTGTTGCTTTAAGAGAACGCCCTTTAAAGTGCCCCCCCAAAGCCTTTATGGTTATTATCATATGGATATTTATATTTTTGGCTTTTTCCCGCGTTAACAGCGTATTTGACCCATTTTTGGGTCGCAAAACCCACCCCACCTCACGAAGATCGTAAATCCCACCAAATCCAGCACACATGCTCCCTCTGCTCGGCTGAAATACCCCAATTTCTCGGAGTTTAAAAGGGCAGACATAGCAATTAAAAACCTACATTTGCCTCATGAATCACCATCTCTCACATTTGGTATACCAAATCCGTGAGATAAAACACCAAAACCGTTTCCCAAATCCGTGAGATAGACCCTGATTTCATTTCCAAATGCGTGAGATGGATGGCATGCCAAATCCGTGCGATATATCACGAAGATGGCATACCAAATACGAACGTTATCATCTCAAATCAGGCGGATCCTATTCCAGAGATGTACGCACTATTCCTTTGATTCCAGGGCCTGTTTCGAATTTTTTACCTTTAAAAATTTTACACCCTTTGATAGTAACTCCTTGTCGCCAGTAACAAGAATTGCCTTAGCCTTAATCGCTGCAGCCAAAACAGGAATATCGCTTTTATCTTCCAAAAAATCCCACAATTTCTTAACATCCTGGGGGGATGCATCCTTCAGTTCAATAAAGCTTTTCAAATAGATGATAAATTCATCCACTTTGTATTCATCAAAGTTCATTCCCCCTAATACATCCTCCACTTCTTTTAAAACGTAAACTGATGTAACCAAAGCCATTTTCCTATCGGCACCCAGCTCCAGAAGTTTCCTTTCATTTCCTTTCCATAAGAGCCCAGAAATAATAACGTTCGCATCTAGGAAATATCTATGTTTCGGCATCGTAAAGCTCCTTTAAAATCTTCCTTCCGGATTTTTTAAGGGCTTTCTCCAGCTTCGCCTTTGTTATCACTTTGATTTTTGCTTCCTCCTCGAAATATTCGTAGATCTCTTCTTTCATGGATTTGATTTTTCTTAGAAGCAGGACATCACCAAAGGGCTCTATTATCACGTAATCGCCCTCGATCCCAAGGGCTTCCCTGAGGGCTTTTGGAAGCGATATCTGACCTGCTGAGGTCACTTTCGAAACATAGATATCTGTCATATTATCTCCATTATGTATATTATGGGCATTGTTTATATAGGTTTCGCCGATTTTATAAAATCCCCCATAAATCAACTATTAGATCCAAAGGGTTTATTGATAAGTTCTTATAACTAATTTATAACCAACCTATAACTATCATTATAGTTCCTGAATTACCAGGATGTTCTGCTTTTGGAGGAAGTATAGAAGAGGCTTTAGAAGAGATAAAAATCGCTATGGATCTATGGATAGAAACTGCTAAGAAGGAAGGGAGAAAGATACCGAAACCTGCGGGAAAAGAGATTCTAAAGCTCTCCCTAGAGTCCGAAAAGAAAATCAAAGACTTGTTGATGATACTTCGAGCCGACACTAAGAAGGACGCCCAGAAGATCCTGGGAAAATGGTACAGGGAAAGAAAACAGCATGATATAAAACTCCAAAAAGAAATCGAAAAACTCTGGAAGAAAAGAGCAAAACTATTCCGTTTCTACGATGATAACCGTATGCCAAAGACCAACAACTCAGCAGAGCATTTCTTTAGCGACTTCTGCAACATCAAAAAACTATGCCGATCATACAAGACTGTCAAAGGACTGGAAAATATCTTGTTCGGAAAGGCTACGAAATGGAACTTCGAGAAGAGGTATGAAAGCAACGACGGAAAAACACCCAACGAAAGAAGCGGAATTGTGACAAAAAGGAACATTTACGATTATATCGGTTACCCATGCTAACCCGCCGTAGGCTTTAAATAGGACTTTCTATGCATACACGTGAACGCTGCAAATCTGCCCTACTACATCAATAATCAGGGATAGATTTCTATCCACCAACACAAATGTTTCCTATCTCATAGTTGGCAAAATATAAGTATTAAAAATGGTATGTACTCCTATTGGTACAATAACAATGAACTATATTTAGGTGGACATATGAATGCAAGAGGCGGACGAGCAGGCATACCAGAACTGCGGGAATTCTTGGATAACCTACCCCTGAGGCCATGCCCTGCAAAACTTCCCGAGAATTACTGTAAGATGTGCAAGAGATTGAATGGGGAGGTTTACAACTACTGCCAAAAACAGGAACTCCCTCCAAGGCCCGTGGCAAAGCCTTTGGGCGAAAGTGTGGTATTCGAGAGGAGGGAGGAGAAACCGGAAATACCTGAGGAACCCAAACCAACGCGGACAAGAATTCCGATCTTAGAGAAACCCACTTATGATGAAGGTGAAACGCCTCTGGAGTTCGTTCCATCTCAGAAGAGCATCGAGGAGGCAAAAAAATCGCTTCCAAGATTCATCCCTGTGCAAAAAAAACCCAGGGCTTTTAAACCACTTGAAGAACCAGCCCAGGAGGAATTTATGGCCTTTGATATGGAAAAACCGTCCATATTTAAAAGCCCTGAATCCCTTGCCGAGGGCGGAGGAGGGATGATGTTCACGTTGGTATCTGATGAGGTTGAGGCCATCGAGGTCATACCCTTGGAAATCGCCAGTGAGGATGTTATTTCCACCGAGTCAGTTTTTGAGAGTGCAGATGGTGTGGTCGAAACAGTGGAAATAGGTGAGGTTGGGGAATTTTCACTTATAGAGGAAGAAGCACCTGTATTCGAATTCATTGAAGAGGAACCTGAGATCGTTGAAGTCGTGGCTGTGGAAGAGGAAACCATTCCTGAAGATCAATCTCTCTTGGATAGTATAGAGGAAGCCGAGAGAGGTATTAAAGAACTGGCAGATGAGATCTCGGGAATGACGGAAGAATTGGAATATGCACCTACTGAGGAAGGAAGGGCTGAGGAAAAGGTCACATTTGCACAATTTAAAGGGCCTACTCCCCCGGGTGAAACACCTCCTATGGCTGAATCGGAACCACAGTTAATTCCGGAAAAAGCTGAAGAAGCGAAACCACCGGAAGAACAGGTTGAGAAACCCAAGAAGAAGCTGAAACTCAAGAGGAAATTGAAGAGAAAGGTGAAGGTAAAAAAACCTGAACCAATGATGGAAGAGCCGAGAGAGGAAGGGGGGGTCGAAGCTGGACCTGATGAAGAGGTGAAACCTCCCGAGGAGTTGGCGTTTAAAGTTGAAGAAAAAGTCGCATTTGAGCCCAGAGCAGGGTTTGAAATCACCGAAGAGGCAGAACCGCCCGAGGAGTCAAGACCTGAAGCTTTAGGAGAAGAGGAAAAACCCAAAAAGAGGCTGAAACTCAAGAGGAAATTGAAGAAAAAGGTTAGGGCAAAAAAACCCGAACCAATGGTGGAAGAGCCTAGAGAGGAAGAGATTGAGGGGGAGAAGGTGGAAGCTGGACCTGATAGGGAGGCGAAGCCTCCCGAGGAATTGACGTTAACAGTCGATGAAAGCGCCGCATTTGAGCCCAGTGCATATGAACAACCCCCTAAAGAGGCAGAACAACCTGTAGGACCAAAACCTGAAGCAGAAGAGGGGGAGTTGCCACAGGAAGAGGAAATATCTCATGAAATAAAATTTCAAGTTCCTATGAAGATAGAGCCTGGGCCAACTGAAGAAGTTGTACCTCCTGAGGAGCCAAAAGCAGTGGCTGAAGGGGAAGGTGAAACACTAGAGGAAGAGGAAGGCGAAAGGAAACCGAAAAAGAAAATACTGCTGAAGAAGAAAAAGAAGATGAAGATGAAAAAGCTTAAGGTAAAAAGATCCCCAAAAACAGATGAAAAGTAGTAACTGGGGGATATATCATCCTCAACCCCGATAACAAAAAAAATGACATTTCTTGTCAGCTCTTATTTTAAGGCGAAATTTTGTTAAACTACTACAGCATTCAACCATATGAGAATGCCCGAGTGATGTAGCTTGGATATCATAGAAGCCTGCGGAGCTTCATACCCGGGTTCAAATCCCGGCTCGGGCGCCAATTTAACATCGATTTTAACTGCCCTAGCCTGCGTGGAATCTTCGATTCCACTGGCGCAAAAAATGATGATTTTTTGCATCCCGGCTCGGGTGCTTCATAATATTCCCTCAGGAAGTCCTTTTGATCCGACCATATTCACATCCCCAGGGGGTAGAATTCTTGCAACCTCTTCTTGCTCCACATCAAAGATCTTGCACAGTTTACCAATGAAGGTACTCTTTTTCAGGTCACCGGGTTCAAAAACAACGTGACATTCGCATTGGGCTTCAATTGCGCTTACTGGTCCGCACATCATCTTCTCAACATCTTCGTATACCAATTTACCAACAGCCAATCGCAGCTCGATATTCGGAAAAAAATTCCTTTTACCTCTGATAATGAAGGCCCCTCTTGGAAGGAACTCTCCAGAAGGGGGTGTTTTGCTGACCTGATCAGGTAGCACCCAATAGGCTCTACCAGCGCCTATCTTTGCATTCCAAGCCTTCGAAAAGGCCAACGCAAATTCACAGGCTTCCTCGAGCGTTTCTTCCGAAATCTCGCCGTTTTTATTTTTGATGACAACGCTTGGTGCGCCATGGATCTCGGCATGAGCGTACCTGTCCTTATCTGTGAGGTATCTCTTAACAACCTTATCGTTGGTCCTTGCATCCCTGCCGGCTATCACTAGGTTACCATCACTGGAAATGAACCATCTGTACCGCTCAAACCAGAATTGCTTTTTTTCTCTCTTTTTTCTTTTCTTCTTCTTGGCGCTATCCTCCATGGCTTTGGCGAGCTTGTCCTTCGTCTCCAAGATTGAATTCCTTGCACCTTCTAACTTTTCCCTCGCTTTCTTTGCCTTGTCATAGTAAATTCCTGCATTTTCATTGATAGATTTTTTATAATTGAGTTTTGCGCCGATAACGGTTCCGTCCTCATCCATCAGAGCTACAGTAACCTCGTCCTTATCCGGCTCCAGCTCTTTAAATATTGGCATCTCTTTTAAAGTCTCGAGAAGTTCAGCGGTGCCCTGCTCTTTTATACCGGTTTTTAAGAGGTTCAATATGCTTTCGCAGTCTGTATAATGCTGGTATATGCACTCAGCCTTCTTTTTGAAATCATCAGCCCTTTTTTCCAGGTTCGTTACAGCCCTTTCCTGTTGAGCCAACTGCCTCTCATATTTTGCCTTCAACTCATGGTATTCTTCATCAATGGGTTCCAGATCTTCTGACGGTTCCAGAAATTTTTCCACGGCCAAGCTGAGCTCTTCGAACTTTTCGGTGTTTAAACCCTCATGTATTTTTAACTTGAATGGTGTGATGTGAATGGGTTTACCACCCTCGAATAGCATGAATCCTCCTTTGGTTTCTTCCAGGGATCCGAATAGCCGGCGCATGTTTTCATGTGCCATCTCCATCTCTTCCTCCGATAATCCATTTGCCTTCTCTCCCTTCTCTATACCTGACGATAGGCATATCTCCTCCGCATATATTCCTCCTAGATTGATATCCATAGCAAGAGTTCGAACAATGTCCTTTTTAGAGGCTTTCAACAACTTTTCAAATTCCATCAGATCTAGAGTTCTGGCGTCATGCATTGCAGGGGGGAACGCGTATTCCCTGTGCGCCCGAATCTCCCTTTGCCTCCAGGTCTTTGGTATGAGGGGTTGAATGATTTTGCCTTCTTGTACCAAAACTACATTTCCCTGGCGGAACATTTCGCAGATCAACTGGTATTTTTCTGCTTTCTGGGCATGGAAAATAACTATTCTGTCGAACCAGTGCTGCTCTATCTTCGTGATCTTACCGTTGCTCAGATGTTTTCTTAACAGCATGGCGAAAGACGTGGGCGTCTTTGGAATTTTCATGGACTTGGTGGCAAGATAAATCCATTTTCCTGTCACGATCACA
Source organism: uncultured Thermoplasmata archaeon (assembly GCA_965371185.1). Lineage (GTDB taxonomy): Archaea > Thermoplasmatota > Thermoplasmata. Next base: position 17,895 of record CBDUXN010000005.1, on the reverse strand, counting down.
AGTTCCTTCTTGCCTTTTCCAGGGATTCGTATGCGTATTAGAAGTTTATCCCTAGCTGGTTGATATGCTTTATCGATGCGGCCACCAATTAAGCACTGCAATTCCTTTACCATTGCAGCGATATCGAAACTGGACATCCCTTCTTTCATCATGGGGTTATAGGAATCTATCATATAAAAATATATAAGGAAGCTCAAGTGCAATTTGTCTTCATTCGCAGGTTCCCTCTCAGTTCTATTTTTCTTTGGCAGGGAAATATTCTTTGCAAATGGGAATTTTTCCTATGTAGGATACCACTCCATCTTCATACTTGAACAGCACGGTATGAACCTCGACTCCGACCTCCAGCGCAGAATAAAAAAGCTTTGAAAACTCTGGATCCGTCTCGTCGTTGGGAGCGAAGCACTTGGCATCAGGTCTGAACACGAGAATGATAATCGCTGACTCAGAACCTCCTTCTTTCAGGGATATCAACACTTGAAGATGCCTTCTCCCGCGCTGTGTCGGCGCATCTGGAAAGAGAGCGACGCCATCCCTTGCAAGAGTGCAACCTTTCACCTCGACCCATATCTCTTTTCCATCATCCTTCACCAACAGGAAATCTATTCTGCTATGCCCTAATCGAGCTTCCGTTTTCATGGTTTTTATCCCGTTAAAGGGACTGAACCTCTCGTTTATTATCAGCCATTCTGTAATCCTTCGATGGTATCCTGAGTGAACAAGGATCCATTCCCCACAATATAGGCCCACAATTATGTCCCATTTGGTCTTCCGGTTCCCGCTCGTCGCTCTTTTTAATAATACCTGATTACCAGGATAGAGCAACTCCTTTAGCCTACCGGGATCGTGAATATGCACTTCCTCCCCCTTCTTCCGATCCTTCCTCGGGCTGGTAATATCAACCATTCCAAGGAACCTGTTGGGCCGCGACCTGAAAGTTCCTTTTGCATCCCATGGGATTTTCATAACGGGAATCGACATATTATAGATCTCCTTTTCCACATAATCCAATATCACTATAAAAATCTATAAGAACGAAGAGGAATATTGAGGTTGCACAACATTTGCCACTGTGGCTAAGGGGTATAGCGATTCCTTGGTAAGGAATAGGTCGGGGGTTCAATTCCCCCCAGTGGCTCATTTTTTATTGGTTTGTAAAACGGACGAGAGCCTGTCTGAACTCGTGAAAATGGCAGGCATAAACCAGACCGCTGCTTACAATTCCCTTAGGTGGAAAGGCTCAGGACATCATTTCGGCTTCTCCAATCGTGAAAATAGGCTCGGATAACCACTTTAATTCTAAACAATTTATTTGCACAGGACCGACGACTGCTTGACGATTTTCTCCTACCATTGTAAAATTACAAACCATATATTCTTGGTCAACCCCTTCCAACCATCCGATCCCGATGGCTTCAATAAGAGCATGCTCCAACTTCTGTAAAGTCTGAAAAACTATCTCCATTTCTTCAAATAACGGGAAAAAGTATAGATTATCATAATTGTATGCAGCCCCCACTTTTTTAAAAACCGTTTCCGATATAGAACTAATCAATTCTTGTATATTCGACGCGGGAAGGGTCTGCACTCTGAAAACGAACCAACCTCCCTCTAACTTTTTCTCTCCAAATTCTTTTTTCCCTTTTTCAACGAAGGTCGTTGCGCTCTCCATTACAAACTTACAAGCAAGCTTATAAGATTTCCTGTTCATTTTCTTCACCTTTTTACTTTCTTTTTCCTTGATCTTTTGCGGGATGTTCATCCTTTGATTGCTTCAAGAGAGGGAGGGGAATATAATATTTACTATACCGGTTGCCTTGGGGGTCAGAGTATAGCCCGTTTGAATCCTTAACCATAATTGTAGCACGCTTGGTTATCCGGGATATAATTCCACGACGAGCTTCCCCCTCGTATTCAAATAACACTTCATCTCCTACTCGCAAGCTGAACTTTTTCTGGGCACGTTCTGCTTGGGTTACTAATTGATGAGTGACATCAGTATGACAAAAAATGTTATGGCTCAAACGTTTGAAACGGAGTTGAGAGCAACTCGAAGAACCAAACAGTACCAACTCTAAAAGATGGATGATTTCATGCTCTAGCACACGCATAGTCGCTTCCAGTCGGTCATGACAAACAATACCGTTTACCACCACTTCCCGCATAATATCATGAAACGTCTGGAAGATTAACGTCGTTGATAAAGAAATCACATATGTCCCGGTATGTTTCATATACGTGGTCTTCCCAGCTGCTTTGGTCATTCTTCGTGATAAACGGAAAAAAATCTTCTCTCTGTAATTGTTATATAAACATGCATTCAGGAAATATAGATCATACAATTCAAATAGACGCCAAAGGTCATCCGTTCCGATTATTTTGAAATTTCCCTTATCAAAGTTTTTGGATTCCGCAAGGATTTGACGGTATATTTTTCTTGTTTTTTTCTCGATATCCTGAGGCGTAAACTTAAGATTGACAAAATCTTCTCCCATCATATTAATTCTCCCACTTCTCAGACCTTGAATCTGTTCATGAAGAATCAAATCAAGCATTTTGATTTCGAAATACTCGGTCAATTTCGCCCCACGGTTGGCGGGGTATGCGAAGTTGCGAAGGCAGGCGAACGGAGTTAGGTCGCCGAAGCAATTTGAGTGGGGGCAACTGCCCGAACCGCATACACCGTGTTATGCGATTTGATGAGCGGGGCCTTTAAAGACAATATATTCAGAGGATGTTCTCGATTCGGGAATCGGGAGATCGTCTTCTAGCAATCCTTTAATATGCATTTCAATGGCCTCGAACATGTTTTGTTCTGTTTCTTCCTTTGTGGAACCGGTGGCCACACACCCGGGAAGATCTGGAGAATACGCTGAATATCCACTATCCGTTTGTTCCAGTACTATCATGAATCTATACATACATTCACCTCTCTTTTAGTTGTGCTTGTTTCAGGATGCTGTTCAGGGTTCCTGCTGCAAGGTCGTGGTTAGGATGGCCTGCTATGGTAACTCGACCTTTTTTCGTTGGGTGTTTGAACTGTTTGTGGCTTCCTTTGCCCTTTACCAGATACCCGCCTGTTAGGCGGCTGGGGGAGCGAAGCGACTGGAGCAAGGCCCCTAAGGGCAGTAGCGTTGTGGGCGATTGAGTCGCATTAAGAAGGAAAATTGTATTTTTTTCTAATTTTCGCTAAATCCTTTTCTTGGATGGCGGGATCTCTCCACCTTTTACTTAATTCATCCCGTCTTTTTCTCATGAATGCAACAGCATCAAATTTTTTCTTTTTCATCAACAACCTCCCTTGGACTTCTTATTTCTATTAACGGGTATCCATTTTTTAGGTTGACGCCATTATATGATCTTATTTTTTTATAATTCACAATATGTTTGAAATTCCAACTTACAACAAGATCGACCTTAAATACTGATGCAATTGCAATGTGCTGCGCGTCAACAATGTATTTTTCTGTAACTACACCTTCTTTTAGATATTCCCGCGCAAGAGATTTTGCATCGTTATTGATTTTTAATCTTTCAATATTTTCTTCTGATATCTTAGATAATTGTTCATGAATTTCCGAGGGTCCTCCTTCTAATTCTTGTAATGTGATATCAGAAAGAACTAAAATAAATTTACCTGTCTGAAATTCCTCTAACAATCGAATTGACCATTCCTTGAATTCATCATCAAGAATTCCACCAAGAACGGATGTGTCTGTATAAATTCTTTGTTTCATTCCTGTCAACGTTCTTCAATTGTTTATTATATATATATACTTTACATAAGTTTTGACTCAACCGCCCCCGATTTCATATAACTCGTTTATATCTGAACTAAGGTTCGTATATATCTCCATTCTGGCGTTATATCCTACCGCATATTCGTCTATACATCCCTCTAGCCGAATCGCCTCGACCATCCATCCCTCCTTTAACCCCATCGGTCAAGAAATCTGCGAATCAGTTCCGGGGAGGGTAGAGGGCCATCTAAGGCATTGGGGAGAAGAATCGTGGCGGTTTCGAAATCTATGACCTTCCTACTTAGGCTCCGAAAAACAGTTGCAACAGCCTCCAAGAGATCGTTCTCTTCAAGGGCAAAAGGATGCGGTCGGGCCCTTGGCTTTCAAGGGGGTCTACCTCGACGTTTGGGCAGGCTCCTTGGTAGACCGGAGTGTTCCGCCCAGATGTGAAATTTACCCGTATTATTCCATATAGCATGCAGGGCGAACATGTTATTTCTTCCCTTCTAAAAGTTCAGGGATGAAAGGCGTTCTGATATATTAAGAATTTTGATTCTTTTGCCCGCCCTGATCCCACACTGTGATATCCTCTCTTCTACATCCTTTCGCAATGCATTAAAAAAAACTCCTCTGACGATAATACCGTCTACCGAGACCATAAGGGTAGAAAATTTGATATCATCCAACCACTTTCTCATCCCAAACGACCAAATTAGGGCTCGGGGCTCCAAACCACTTAGCACACGCCCCCCAGTGGCTCTGATTCTCTCTTAAATAATTCACCTATAATCAAGGAATTCTATTGGGAATAATGTATAGATCGCTTCACATGAACCAGGCTTGTTATCACAGAGATAGAACGAATCAAAAAACAGATCAGCTAGCCTCTGGCCAGTGGTCTTGTGTGTGATGTTGCCCATATCCAAGCCCATGCCCACTTTGAGGGGGGCCCCGGTGCGGTGGTGGTCACAAACAGGGCAGTACCTGTTCTGGTATACCCTTGGTACAGGCTTCGTTACCAATGCTCTCCCGTAGCGGTCGTCGTCATGGCGCCCCAGTTCATTCCTTACCGTTGGGAATATTACCCTGCATTTTGGGCATACGATGGCCCAATCGTACCTGATATCCATCTCATCAGAGGGCAGGTCGCCCAGCTCTTTGTCCTTGATGAACCTTTTCTCCCAGATCAGGTTTCCCACGTTAATCATGGGGTACTGGTCAAATTGCCCCTTATAACCACAGAATGAGCATGTTCCCTTGAAGTCCGTTTTCTTAGGACCTTTGAGAAAGCCGATTTTTCCAAGAGCTTCCTTGTCTTCGGCATCCCTGTAAAATATGGGAAAAATGGCCCCACATTTGTCATCCGTGCACATGTAGAACAGATTGTAAGTCAACCAGGCCATGGTTGTTCTGGCGTTTTCTTTTGGCGTCAGGCGTCCGATCACCATCCCTTTATCCACTTCCACCTCACCTATAACACTCCTTCCAGCCAGCACCTCCATCTTCTCCTCCTCTCCGCAGGGATCGCATAAAGGACAGTAGACAGGCCATTTCAAACCCAGCTCTTCGATAAAACTCGCACCCGCCTTCTCAGATACGTCCAGGTTCTTTGACCATTTACCTGCCGCGTCCCTGGCCGAAGGGTATATGGCTTCATCCGTTTGACTGACAAGGCCGTACAGGAATCGCAAATCCAAATGCCTATTTTCTCCTGCAGATTCCTCAATATCTCCAATATCGACGCCCTCAACGAAACCGATGTCCGCGAAATCGGCACCCCTCTCGCCTATTGGGTAACATAAACTTACAAGTCTGCTCACATTTAGCCTCCTTTTAAGTTACGCCATGATATATTTAGTTGGGTTTAAATCTTTTTCCCTTTGGGGAGTATGAGCTCCGAGAGGGGGGTGGGAGGATGGTGGCGGGCGAAAGCTTGAGCAATATCTTATGGAGGGAAAGTATTTTTATTATCGATATGTATATGCATTTACTCGGTTTAGCGGGGATGGCCCAGCTCGGTACACCCGTGGACACCCTTGGGATGCCCACTTGCACCTCCCTGGTTCACCCCTTCACTTTCAAACCGCTTCAATGCGGGGATGGCCCAGCTCGGTAAGGCGCTGGATTGCTAATCCAGTGTTCGTGAGAACTCAGGGGTTCAAATCCCCTTCCCCGCGTTTTTTCGGGTTATCGCTCGCCATTATTATCCCAGAAGAGATGCCCATTGTTTGGTCCAGCTTTCATAGAAATTATGCAATGCTAAATAGTAAAGCCAGGGATAATTTCCATTGCAGCGCACTTTAACAATGGTATTTGATATACTAAAGTGCGCATTTTTATGAAAAAGCTGGGTTCCCAAATCCCCTTCCCCGCGCCATTCCTTTTACTCTTTGTCGATGATAACCAGGAATAGTGCTTTGTTTTCAAAATATGATGGATTTTTCAGGGGGCTTAATTTGAAAACCCCGCGTTTGTGTTTTGTTTCACCACCCTCCCCAGATAATAATTATATATTATATCTCCGTTAGGGATTTGGGAGACTAAAAATGGAAGTCATCGATCTCACGAAGGAGCATGAAAATCTGTTTTTCCTTTGCCTTGAGGATTGGTCAGATGAAATGAAGGAGGCAGGCGATCACAAGGAGAAATGGTATCGCAGGATGAAAGATAAAGGTATCAGGGTCAAGCTGGCGAAGGATGATAGAGGGGAAGTTGGCGGTATGATTCAATACACCCCCATAGAGCATTCCTTCGCCGATGGCGAGGATCTCTACTTAATAAACTGCATTTGGGTTCATGGTTACAAAGAAGGCCGAGGAAATTTTCAGAAGAAGGGGATGGGCAAGGCGTTGTTAAAGGCCGCAGAGAAGGATGCAAAACAGGTGGGTGCAAAGGGGATAGCCGCTTGGGGAGTCTCCATGCCGTTCTGGATGAGGGCATCATGGTTCAAGAAACAGGGCTACAAAAAGGTGGATAAAAACGGAATGGCGATTCTGCTGTGGAAACCATTTACAAAGGATGCTGTTCCTCCAAAATGGATAAAGGTAAAGAAGAAACCTGGAAAGACTTCCGGAAAGGTGACAGTCACCTCATTCTTGAATGGGTGGTGCCCTGCTCAGAACCTGGTTCACGAGAGGGCGAAAAAGGCATCTGCGGAATTCGGGGACAAGGTGGTTTTTCAAACCATCAACACCTTCAACAGAGATGTTCTTTTAGAATGGGGCATACCAGATGGGCTTTTCATCGACGGAAAAGAAGTTCGAACTGGTCCGCCACCTTCGTATGAAAAAATTAAAAAATTGATCACAAAAAGGGTCAGAAAACTCTAGACACATTAAATCAACCTTGCAGTTCAACGTTTGTACCAATCCGTTTAACGAATGTATCAAAATCTATTTAAGTGCAAAGAAGCACTTTGATCTTAGGTGATTGAATGATAGGTAAAAGAGCGATTGTAACCCTTTTAATATGCTTGTTGTTGACCATGCTGCCGATGGCAGCAGTAGCTGAAGAAGAGGAACCCTCCGATGGCGATACGGGTGCGCCTAAGCCTCCTATGCCTATGTGGGACATGTGGTGTCCAGAACGTGGGCACTTCAATTATAGCGAAGGAAAGGTTGTCGGGAACTACCTGACTTTCGGGATCAACGATAGCACGGGCGTGGTGACGGACTACACTGTAACCGTATCAACGTTCGATCCCTTGTACCAGATATTGATATACGAGGAGGTATGCTGCAACGACGAGAGCGGGGAGATAGCGATGGAGGAGATATTCCCAGAATACAATCTGACCTACGAAAACGTAACTGTATTCGAATCCATCGAAACCCAGGGCTTTACTCCTGTTGGCCATCCCGGCACGTTCGCCGACCTGTTCATATTCCAGGGTGAGAGAGTGCTGACGATGTTTTATGACAGGGACTGGAGCCAAGGATATTATATGTCAGGTGAAGATAACGTTACCATAATCTTCACGGTGACGGAAGGGCTCGAAATCTCGGAGTTCCCGTACTATTGGGGGTGTTATGAGGACGATGAATGGTGTGGGGAGGGAGAGAAGCCTATCGGCGACCCGGACTTCCGTGAGGATGACATATATTGGGAACCCATGTGGAATGAAATCTGGATAGAATCCAACAACACCATCACAACCATCCTGATAAATTCCGGGAACGCGACCATCGAGAACAATACCATCACAGTAGTCCTCTACGCGAACAGCGACCTCGAGATCTCTACATGGGCCCAGATACCGTTCTTCCCGATAATCGATGAACTGTGGTATGACGAACCAGAATTCGAAGATGAGATGGCACTCATAAAAGATGCAAAGGATGAGGGCATCATCGCGGGCGAGGGCTGGTACCTTGAAGGTATAGGTCAGGACTTGTACCTCGAAGGGGATATGGCAAGAACCTGTGATAATTCGGACTTCAACAGCTATAATGATCCGACTTTCGATATGGACTTCATCTATATCGGTGACGAGCGACTCGATATCCAGATCGATTCGGAGATCCCTGAGGGAAGAATCGTCATGGTCAATCTGGATGATGAGGCCCTCGAGGCACATTCCATAGAAGATCTGCTGGTGAAGCTCGATGGAGACCAAATTGAGCCGACAGCGACCCTTGAGGAACTGATGGCCCAGGTGGACAGCACAGAGGCAAAATTCTTTGCCATCTTCAGTGACAAGGGAACAACGGTCTTCGTCTATGTTCCTCACTTCTCCACCCACACCATCTCCATCGCGAGTCTTTTGGGCGCAGGTGGCCTTGACACGCTCTCCAATATAGTGGTTCCCGCGATTACGGCCGCGATCCTCATTGCCGCCATGGCACTGGTCGTCGGACTGCGCGGAAGAAAGGGCCAGGATGAATTCTAGCCCTTATCCTTTTCTCATTTTTTTATTTCGGGCGTACTGTAAAAGGTTTTTTAGGTGAATGACCGTACACATGGGTCGAGGTAGTCGGATGAGTGAACTTGACATCTTTCTCAGAATGGCGTTCTTAGGGCTGGGGTTAATACTGCTAATACTAACCCTTGCCTCATCTATAAAAGTGAGAGAGATAAAAATAGCATTTGCTGCAATAGGTTTTACAATATTCGTCTTGGAAGGCATTATACTTGTCGGCGGAATTTTTTCCAAGAGTTTTGAGAGTATGGTGACCATAAGTTTCCTCGTTGGTGCTAACTTCATCGCACTCGTCTTTTTCTACTTGTCCATCATCAAACGATAGGTGTCTGAATGCATGAAGACCTCCTGGCACTGTCCAGACGAAGAAAGATTTTTGGGTTCATCTCCAAATCCCCTGGCACATACCTTAGAGAAATGGAGAAGGCGCTTTCATTATCCGTTGGGGATCTACAGTATCATCTGCGCCAACTTGAAAAAGGCGGTTTAATATCATATCACGAGGAGGGGCGGCGAAAGAGATATTTCGTCAGTGACGAAGTGTGGTTCATTGACAGGGAAATCCTATCGTTGATGAGGATGAAGACCCCGAGGAGGATCGTAATGTTTCTGCTAATCAATCCTGACTCCAGTTTTAAAGAAATTTTGGCTGAGTTCAACTTCACCAAGGGGGCGCTCTCATTTCACTTGAAGAGACTTTTGAAAGCAGGTATTCTGATCAAAGGGAAGAGAGAGAAGGAAAATACGTATAAGATTGCGGATAAAGGGCGTATCAGTCAAATCCTAATCACATACAGGTCGAGTATCATCGATGAGGCACTGGATGGATTTATTGATGTCTGGACAAAGATCGGGTGAGGGGACTTGAACCTCGAGTTTTGAACCTTTTCTCTCTATTTCTAACTCGCCGTTCCGCCCCTCAAGTACTTGTCAATTGTCTTTGCAGCCTTCTGTGCCCCAGCAACGGCCTCTATCACGGTCTTGGGCCCTGTTACAGCATCTCCGGCAGCGAATACGCCTTTCATGTTCGTAGCACCTGTCTTCTCGTCTATTTCGACCGAATTCCATTTCGTAATGTTCACCGTGCCCTCTGGCACCCATGAAAGGTCTGGAGATTGGCTTATAGCAGGAATAACGGTATCGACCTTAATGGTATAATTGGAGCCTTCTATCGGTATAGGCCTCCTTCTACCGCTGGCATCAGGTTCTCCGAGCTTCATTTTGATGATTTCCATGCCCACAACCTTACCGTTCTGGCCGATGATCTTGGTGGGATTTCTCAGGAAGTGGTACTCAACGCCCTCCTCCCTGCTCTCCTCCACCTCCAAAGGATCTGCAGGCATCTGTTCCTCGGCCCTCCTGTATATGATCATCGCCTTTTCGGCACCCAAACGGAGAGAGGTTCGAACAGCATCCATAGCCACATTTCCTCCTCCTATCACAGCCACCTTCTTGCCTATCTTTACCTCTTTACCGATGTTCACATCCCGAAGGAGGTCTGTTGCATTTATTACTCCCTTCAGATCTTCGCCAGGAACCTTCATGGCTCTGGGAATATGCGCTCCAACGCCAATGAATATTGCATCATAGCCCTGCTTGAAAAGCTCCTCGAAGTTCGATTCCTTGCTGATTGGAGCTTCGGATTTCACCTCAACACCAAGTGACTTAATATTCTCCACCTCCTCACCCAGCACCTTCTCAGGCAATCTGTACTCTGGGATGCCTACGGCGAGCATCCCTCCTGCCACCGGTAAGGATTCAAATATCGTCACTTCATGACCCATCTTCGAAAGTTCCCATGCCGCGGTGAGACCTGCAGGGCCAGAGCCTACCACAGCCACGCGCTTCCCAGTCTTTCTTTCCGCTTTGATCTTCGGGAATCTGCCGAAATCAGCGGCAAATCGTTTCAACGTTGGAATGGCTATTGGATCCCCATTCATACCCCGTACGCAAACCTCTTTGCAGAAAGCTGGACAGACCCTGCCACAGGTCAGAGGCAGCGGATTTGTATCGAGAATGATCTCAAGTGATTTTGATGGGTCACCGTCCATAATCGCCTTCACATAACCAGGCACATCCTGAGATGCTGGACAGGCGTCCAGGCAAGGGTGATCTGCGCACTGCAGGCATCTCTTCGCCTCTTTTAGGGCCAGCTCTGGAGAATAACCGAGGTTCACCTCGTTGAAGTTATGAACCCTTGTTGCTGGATCAAGCAGGGTGACAGGCACTACATCGGTTTCATTATGTATCGGGCAAACATCCACACACTGGTAGCATCTGATGCACTCACCTGCTGGGACCCTGTAGGATTTGACCTTCTTGCTGAGCACTTCCTGCACGTCTTTGGGCAGCTCATCGAACTTCTCCCTGGAAAGGTTCTTTGTCCCCACCTTTTCAAGGGCTTTTTTAACATTCTCATTATTAAGAAATTCGAACCGTGTTCCGTTTAAGATATCTATGCTCATGGGGCAGATATCCTCGCATTTACCGCACTCCACGCACCTGTCAGCAGGCAGCTGGACGCGCTTCAGACTGATCCTGTCCACAAGGGCAATAAATGCACCGAGGGGGCACAGGTATTTACAGAAACCACGTGTGTCGTAATATATGGCCATGAACATGATGGCCACGAAGAACACCAGTGGGAAGACCAAAAGCCAAACGAACGAGTAAGCCACCGGTCCTGTCGATCTGTAGAACCCACCTATTGGACAAATATCGCACCATTTATAACCGCCAAGGACAAAGGAAGCCAGAAAGAATCCCAAGAGTACGCCGTATTTGATGTTCCTATCCTGCAGCACTTCCGGTAGTTCCCTCTTGTTCTTCTTTAGTTTACCAAAGAACGTGAGGAAGGTGCCGTAGGGGCATATCCAAGAACAAAAAGCCCGTCCGAAAATTATGGTGAAAATTATCAGACCACCAACTGTTATGGTGATCAGAAGCGCAATTTTGAGTGAAACAGTTGTGATAGACCCATTGGCGATATTTGCAATCATCTGAATGTAAAACATCGGGTCGATCCAGGCGAGGGTCCCTAAACCAAAGAAACTGAACAGACCTACAGGCAGACCTATGAGCACTATGATGAATATCGCCCATCTGATTATCGTCCTCGTATTCTGCCTGCTCAGCATTCTTAAACCTCATTGTTCATAATCTTACTATTACCCTAGTACATGCATGATCAAACCAACAACAAGCCCTCCCACAATAGCCCCAACGATAGCCTCCACATCGAAATTACCTGAGGCCGCCCACATGGACAGCCAAAGCATAATAGCGCAGATAACGCCAGACCCAAGCATTACTCCCATGACCTTTCCCTTCATTTCTTTCACCTCATAACAACCACATCAGAAATCCAACCACTGCACCACCAGTGATGCCTCCCAGTTCCCAGGGCTTTCTATCCAGAGCAATATTTATCATCATGCCGCAAATGATGCCCGCGGCGATCATGACACCCAAGAGCACATATCTTTCCATTCCCATTTTATGCCTCCATCATATCATCGTAACCCCGGTAACAAATGCGATCACCAACGCTGTGACACCTGTTGCCACCAATATCCCACACTGCTGGGATTTACCGCTAGATCCTATCTCAACCCCCATGTTCCCCTCACCTATGCCTCCAATGCCGCCCAACGGAGAGGGACCGCATGAAGCCGCGGCGTTCACTATGAACGCGCCCAAAACAACCGGCATTACTATGGCATTCCCTGTTATTTCAACTAGTGCCTGACCGTACAGGTAAACGCCAGGAACGAGTGCTGCTGCAAGGATCCTGCCGCATGGCATCGGCATGATCGTTGGTATGTTCACAAGGATTATAGCCACACCCAAGTAGCCTAGTATGTGGAACCCCCCAATCTCGAATTCAGCAAGGCCCCTAAGGAGGATCAGCAGAACATCGAAACCACCTGCAAGACCCATCGCTCCTGCGATCAGAAAACCTGCGGTCATTGCCATTATGGGATGAAGAATAACCCCTGCCATCAGGTCCTGTATCGTTGCCCTGCCTATGAGCATGATCACAAGTGCCAGCACAACCAAGATCGTTTGAATCGGGATCTTGGGCTGGAGAATGAGGGTAAGGGCAAGCACGATCATGAACAGACCTAGCGTGATGTATCCATTTTTGAGATGTGTGTCCATTCTTGACATTCGCTTGAAAATGGATTCCTTCTTTTCCGCCGGTTTTTTCGGGACCTGGGGCCCGCTTTCGACCTTTTCTTCAGGTTGCTCATCTTTCTTCTCCTCTTTTACTTCCCCTTCGGCCTCTTCTTTGACCTTGACAACCATCCCTTTTTCGCCGCCATCATTTGCGACCTCTACAGGCTCCTTCTTCTTGATGTCCTTTTTCTTCATGTCTGCAGGGAAAAGCGGGGTGACGAATTTCATAACAAGCGCACAGACACCTGTTGCGATCATTATCCCGGTCTGCTGTGGGTCAGAGAGGGAGTACAGCGGCAGCTTTGCTAAACCTTCTCCAAGAAGTCCTATTCCTCCCAAAACGGAAGGACCGCATGAAGCTGCAGCATTGACTATGAACGCGAAAACTATTACTCCAACTATTCTTGGGTCATCGAGCCTTTTTGCCACCTTGTATCCAAGACCCAGCGCTGCAGGCATCAATGCCGCGGCAAGGATTCTGCCGCACGGCATGGCTATGATAGTGGGTAGATTTATGAGTAGCATAACAGTGCCAGGAATGCCGAAGATCACCATACCCTTTATCTTCAACGCCTCGAGGCGGGTTAACGCATCAGCAGCAGCGTCAAACGCCCCCGCAACCTCTAGGGCACCTGCAGCCAAGAAGCCTGCTGCTAAGGCTGTTATTGGATGAATGATTATCTGGCCTAATAGATCTATAAAACCGATCTGCCCGATGGATGGGTCTAGAATGTGTCCGACGAATGCAAGGGCAGCGATAACGAAGGTCATCAGTACCAATGCTGATTGTATCGGCAACCTGTCTTGAGGAATGAACCCCAACAGCGATGCAACTATGACTCCAAAGAACAATATAAGAGCGATGAGGCCAATGATGAACCAAAGCTCAAACCCAAATACAACCATATCTTACACCATCACATTTACTAAGCATTTCTTCCTCTAATATTGAGACACGCCTGCGCAATATTTCTGCTCCCTATCCTGGTAACGCCTATTCTAGAGCCCAAACCTATCTTCTCCATACAGAGGGTACAGCAGCTGATCTCGGCTGAGATGACCTCACCATCATCGGTTCTTACCTTGATCGGTAAACTGGCCTTTCCTTTACGTTTTCCTCTGCAGCCCTTGCAATCCTTGTCGAAGATGGGCTCAAATTCGATTATCTCACCTCTGTAATGGGGAAAGAACATCATTTTAAATTGAACGATGAAGAACACACCAAGTAGGCCAAGGAGGGCGATGATAATTATGGTGTCTTCCAACATCAAAGCTTGGCCACCTCCTGACCTATATCCTTAAAGAACATCGCGATCATGCTCTGGGGTGTTATTGCCCTTGCTTTTGATTTTTGTCCGGCCCTGAGTCCCTCGTCGATTTGTAACTCGCAAAAAGGGCAGGCTGCAAGAACTATGTCGGCTTCGGTTTCGATAATGCAATCTATTTTATACTCTCTGATCTTGAATGATAACTCCTTCTGCGATGCTCTCACGCCTCCACCTGCGCCGCAGCATCTGTCAGGATCCTCCATCTCGATATATTCAAGGTTTGGAAATGCGTTCACTATGGTTTCATGTACCTTTCTGGCGTCGATGAGCATTCCCCTATGCATATGGCATGGGTAATGTGCTGTGATCTTTAATTCGGGTATAGGCCGCATGTGATCCTTTTGGTATAGTTCACCGTTCTTCGCCAAATCATAAAGAACCTCGATGAGATGGTAGATATGTATACCCATTTTCTCGGCTTCCTCTGTTTTCAGCTGTGAGCCGCAGCCCGGACATCCGGTAACGATCTGATCAACACCTGCCTTTTTGACCAATTCCAGGTTGTGGACCCTGCATTCGATGCTCACATCCTCCCCTCCGGACCTCATCACCGGTGCACCGCAGCATATCGCATCTTTGAGGGTGATGTAATCGAAGCCGAATTTATCGAGAACGAATCTTGTGGTATATCTGCTGCCCACCATCCTCCTCGGCATCGTGCACCCCTCGTATAGGTCAAATTTCCCCCATTCCTTGGCGGTTTTACTGTCGAAAACAGGCCTTGTAACCCTCTCCGTCAATTGTTCTCCTCTCCTATCTTGAAGTCCTCGTACTTTGTTATCTTTGCAAAGCCCTTCAAAAATTTGATTATCTTTTCTTTTTGCATTCTGATGTCAGGAAGTTCTTTTGGTTCTTTATCGAATACATTTCCGTAATTGTCGGCCATTTTGATAATATGCTTGTGGGCATCCATCTGTCCCATGCCTTTTTTCGCGAGGGCTGATCTGAATTTATCCATGTCATGCTTAACATTCAATCCTCGCGGACATGCCTCAACACAGCTCATGCAGGAGGTGCAGGAAAATAATCCCCCCTCTTCGGCCCTGTTTTTGTTGCCGGACCTGGCATATACCTCTATTCCGAGAGGGCCCATGTACTTACCGGGCACGGCAGCTCTCACAGGACAAACTGCGACGCACTGCTGGCAGTTCATGCACAGGACGGTGCCTTCAAAGCCTCTCACGCTGGCATACAACATGATAAGAAACGGTACAGATGCCAAGATCATGGCAACGGCAGCAAACAGATTCCATTCATCCCATATTTCCAGCATAGGGTCACCTACTCAGATATTAAACCTCTCTCATCGCTAGGTGTTGGGCCGTTCCATAATTGCGAGCTTTCAGCACCTGGTGTTTTTCCAACAGGCCTGAAAGCCATGGCCAAGGCATCTGTGGGACAATTTGCCACGCATAAACCGCAAACGTCGTACCCTGGACATTTCTCTCTTGTGCCCTTGGTCAAAGTTGGATAGAAAATCTCCTTGAACTTGATCGCCTTAAAGGGACATACACTGGCACATACACCGCATCTTGCACACAGGCCAACGAAGCTGTCCGAATCAATTTTTTCTATTTCCTCGCTGGTTAGTGATCGGCCTGCCCCAGGTATGAGGGATTTTTCTGCTTTTACCCTATTTAACCCGCTGCTCTGGAGACCCAGGGATACCAATAGTGATGCTCCTGCGACGCTAAGGGCCTTCACGAAAGATCGCCTATTCATAGCCATTTTATTTACACCTCAGGATTCACCCACTGTATCGCATCGTAACCGCACATCTTGAAGCACTTCGTGCAACCGATACAACCCGTTTTACCCGTCTCATCGTCGTTGCCCCAGTCCCTATTCAGGTCTCCCTCCTTCTTTGTAAATCCAGGCATTGTCCTGCCTTCGGGAGTTTCACGCAGAAGTATTGCGTCAACAGGACATACATCCACGCACGGCGCTCTGCAGAACTGGTTGTTGTTCTTCCGGCTGATTTCCTTGTATTCCCCTGTCTCTAGATCAGGAAGATGATATGCACACGCCCTCCTGTTCACTATTGGGAAACCACCTGATTTTAACTCGGTGGTTGTCCCTTCGTCTGTATCCCCATCTTCAGCAGCCTCCTTTGATTTCCAAATGATCTTTCGTCTGTTTGAAATTTCGGTGTTCGCAGCTGCATCGATCAAATCGGATTCCGTAGGCGAGAATACCTCTCCAAGGGTCATCCCCATTACTCCTGCTGCACCCAGGATTCCCAAATGCTTGATGAACTTTCTTCTATCTCTTGGTGTTTCCATTTTCACCATTATTCTCGCCCTCTAACACTCATCTATACTTCTCATCAGCCTTTACATCTCTTATGTACTTCGTGACTGGAAGAGCGACTGGACAAACAGGCTCGCACCGCGCACATAATGGATCGTAAAAAGCGGAATCCTTTGCACGCATTTCATAGATATCAGTCAACTCCGCATCCTTTCCTTCATCTGTCAATTCCTTAAATTTTTCCTTTGCCTTTTGGGCCTGCATCGGATCCTCTTTCTCGTACTCTTTTTTCTCACCTATGATGTTTATCGCCGTGCCGGTATCCTCGATGGCGTACCTCTCTGTGCCATCAATAATCTCCCAATGTGTGGCATCTGCCCTTGTAAGTACCGCTTCACTTGACAATGACCTTCTCCTATCATCAAATACCTGTCTCAGCTCTTCATGAACCGTGCCATCTTGTAGGTATTGAGTGTATTCAGGACCCAGATTGAACAGTTCCACGGGCTCCCTTTTTTTCACGACACCTATCACGATCTTCATGCGTTCATCCCGATCGCACAGAGCGTCCAAAGTCATCCTTTTGTCTTCCTCCCTGTTCCCGATAAGCCAGTTGTATCGCCGCACGTTGTACTGGGCAAGCATCCTCCGATCAGGATTATTAACCCTTGCTGCAACAAGATAGCCAGAAGGATCGATTTTCCAAGGACAGGGAGAGGCACAGGCTCTGCACTCGTAGCATGTCATTGCATCAGGGTGACCCGAGGAAATTGAAGTAATAGCCAAAGAACCGAGATGCCCCCCCAATGCGATAAATGCACCTACATTCAAAAGCTTCCAGGTGCTGCCCATGAATTCCCTTCTAGTGATCTCAGGATGCCGCTTTTCCTTCAATCTCTCACCTTAAACGCCCTGGGTATTTCTAGTAAGATTTTCGGTATGAAATGATGTTGCACCGACATACTTCCAGCAATATATTATATTTATGGTATAGGTATATTGAACCTTAAGGCCAAGTAAAAAAAATTTGGTTTTTTAAAAGGATGTGATACCTCTCAACTCGCTCATTCACTCAAAGTGAACAGCTCGTCATCGCAACCAACGTCGAAGAGGCCGAATCTCACACCTGCATCCAGCCATCCATGGGCGTAATTCACGCAGGCAAAGGCGTCAACATACTCCCCATCCTCAAAAAAATGTTTGGCATCCGAGAAATACGAGGAAGCCATGTTCGAGAAATCCTCGGCAATTTTTTGGGCATGGGATCGTTCAGGCACTGTAATCTTTATCGCGGCCAAAGCCTTCTCCGTCTTTCCGAGATAGTTCAAGAGCTTTTCTTCAGTGATGGTATCTGCGGGCATGTGATCACCAATTCGATGGATTCTTAACCGAGCCTGTAATATATAAGGATAACCATAATATCATGAGGGCTGTGAATAATTAACGACAAATTGTATCATGGTTGAGTAGATATTAGATT
>CBDUXN010000004.1:0-46580 GCA_965371185.1 uncultured Thermoplasmata archaeon | reverse complement strand
TGTGGATGGTGAAACAGTGATAGACAACTATACTTACACAAGTTCAAGTCATGACGTAGCAATCGGTAGAGTTCCTGATGGAACAGAGAATTGGAAGGATTTTCTCTCGCCCACTCCTGGTCTACCGAATCAATACACTGTCGATTCCCTTGGGAATCTATCGAATATCAGGATAAACGAATTCATGCCAGCACCGAAAACTGCTTATTCAACAGAATGGATCGAACTGTATAATTGCGGTGCCACACCTGTCAGTCTAGATGGCTTATGGCTTGACGATACGCAAAACGCCGGGAAAAAACCCTGGCAAATACCTCTGAATACAACGATACAGCCTGGCGGTTTTTATTATATCAACAGGAGTTTTGGATTGAACAACGGAGGAGACAGCGTCAACCTTCTCTTTGTTGACGGGAGCACTGTCATAGACACCTACACTTACAATTCCAGTGAATATGACATATCGTTCGGCAGAGGATCGGATGGGGGCGAAAATTGGGTTACGTTCAGCGATCCAACACCAGGCTTGATGAACACACCTGCTCAAGATCTAAATTCATTGGAAAGGCAAATCATGATTTCACAGCTATTCTACAAACCCTCAGACTGCTACGAATTCTTTAGCTTACACAATCCCTCAGGTACGGCAATTGATATCAGTAGATGGCGGATCTCGGACGGCCAATATTCCTACTCAGGCACCATCATATTTCCAGAGGATACCATAGTCCCCCCCTCAGAACATACATACATTGCAAACAATGCCGCTTTCTTTCAGGATATCATGGGTTTCTCCCCTGATCTGGAGTACGGAAATTCCTCTGCCTCTGTTCCTGATATGATAAGAAGAGAAGAGCCGAGTTTTGCCAATGAAAGGGACGAGATAATGCTCTTGGACGAGTTCGGCCACCAAATCGATATCGTGGTTTACGGTGATTCAGAATATGAAGGGTATGGTTGGAATGGCACTCCAATATCGGATGCGAAAAAGGGCGAGTTTCTGAGAAGGAATCTTGATGTTACTAGTCAGTCCTTCATGGACACGAACACATCGCAGGATTGGGAGCATATAAGGCATTATAAAGTTGGTCAATCTGGTTTTGGTTATGAAACTTACCCCTATACTGGCAACATGACGGTGTTCACCTCTCCCGATTCAAGCTATGAAACGGTGATAAAAGAGATAGAAGGCGCCCAGAGCACGATTTATATCAGCCTGTACCAATTCACAAATTGGAACATGACAAAGAAAATTATCGAGAGGCTGAATGATGGCGTGGATGTGAAGGTACTGATAGAAGGCGGGCCTGCAGGCGGAAGACTGGAGGAACAAAAATATGTTCTACAGAAGATCTTTGAAAACGGAGGAGAGGTCAGATTTATGGTATACAATTCAACTCTCGGCTCGAGATACCGTTATGTACATGCAAAATACGCTGTGATCGACAACTCATCAGTTATCATCTCATCAGAGAATTGGAAATACACAGGTATACCTGTGAACAACACCTTCGGGAACAGGGGATGGGGCGTGGTGATCAGGAATGGAACCACCGCCGAATATTTCGCGGATGTGTTCTTTGCAGATTGGAGCTTTATGCAGTATGATTTACATCCTTTCACGCCCGATGATCCAGATTATGGCAACGCAACCCCGGAGTTCGAGCCAGATGACTTTATCGAAACAGCTGATTACATCCCACTCTTTTCCAGCAGAACCTTGGAAGGAGAATTTAAAGTCTCCCCAGTTCTTTCTCCAGAGACCTCCTTATCCGAATCTGAGGCTATTCTAGGCCTGATAAATTCTGCTGTGGACTCTATCTACATTGAACAGTTGGATATAGATATAAATTGGAACGACGGCGATGTTGAATATGAAAACCTCTACCTCAAAGCTGCAATAGAGGCTGCAGAGGAGAGGTATGTTGTTGTTAGGATTTTATTGTCATCCTTATATGCATTTCCGGATGATCCAGATCTCGACAATTATGATACTTATGATTATATCAACGACTATGCCTCCCGTCACAACATCACAGAATATCTTGAAGCGAGGCTTGTGGATTACGATAGGCTCGAATTGTCAAAGGTCCACAACAAGGGCATGATCGTAGATGGTAACAAGACCTTGATTTCAAGCATAAATTGGAACAGAAACTCCGTAACCCAGAATCGTGAAGTGGGGGTGATCATCGAGAGTGAAGAGGTCGCAGGATATTTTACCCAAATTTTCCTATGGGATTGGAACGAGCCGCCAGTTGCAAATGCGGGCAGCGGAATGAGTGGGACCGTTTCCGAGCCTGTCCAATTCATTGACCTGACCTTTGATTCCGACGGTAATTTGAGTTATTTTTGGGATTTCGATGACGGCACGAACTCCACAGAGCAAAATCCGAGCCATATCTATAATGAGGAGGGCGTTTATGATGTGAAATTAACGGTCAGTGACGGTCAATACACGGACAGTGTTACAATTACCGTGATAGTGCATGTGGCGAAAGAGGAAGGTAGTGAAATGACATTATATCTCTCAGCAGCGCTTTTACTCATCATCCTCGCCATAATCGTGGTCATCATAGTTTTTATAAGAAGAATGAGGCGGCTGTTCATATGAGGGATTATATTTGGTTTACGATGTAGTCGTGGTTGGGGCAGGACCAGCTGGGGCTGTGGCGGCCAGATATGCGGCTGAGAAGGGGGCGAGTACCCTGATAATAGACAGGAAGAGGGAGATAGGCTCGCCTGTTAGATGCGCCGAGGTGGTGGCAAACACCCTTCCACAAAACTTTGGAATGGAGAACAGTTCTGAATGGTTGATAAACGAGGCGCATCATTTCAAGATCATATCGCCAAAAGGAAGGGCAGCCAAGATTAAAACCACGCCTTATGCAGGCTATGTGCTGGATAGGGCTGCATTCGAAAAAGAGCTGCTACGGATGGCCATAGACGACGGAGCCGAACTTCTACTTGGAAAAGCTGTCACCAATTTAAAAAGTGACGGAATTGTTATAGGCGATGAGGCGGTGAAAGCGAAGATCATCATCGCCGCAGATGGCGTGGATTCACGAATCGGAAGAATGGCAGGGATGGACACGAGAAGCAGGATAGGAATGCTTGGCTCATGTGCACAGCATACATTGGTGAATATCGATGTAGATCCAGATTGTCTTGAATTCTATTTTGGCAGCCGATACGCACTGGGAGGCTACGCCTGGGTATTTCCAAAAAGCGGAAAAGAAGCAAACGTGGGCGTAGGAATATTAAAACCCTCAGGTCAAGATGCTGTAGATGTTCTAGGGCACTTTATCAAGGTAAAATTTCCTGGTGCTCAATCCATCAGATTTCTCTCAGGTTGCGTTCCCAGCACGCTGCCTCCAAAGAAATGTGTCAAAGGAAATGTTGTAATGGTGGGAGATGCGGCAAGGCAGGTAAACCCCTTCACAGGTGCGGGCGTTGCCAATGCATTCACCGCGGGAAAAATAGCTGGAGAACTTTCCGGTGAAGTAGCGGTGAATAACCGACCTATGAAAGACCTCAATGAATACGAAACCCTATGGAGGAATGCCCTTGAAAAAAGGCTTGAACGGGGTTACAGACTCAGAAAAAAAATGCTGGAAAATGACAAAAAAATCGAACGTTTGTGCCTCCTTCTCAAAATAATGCCCGGATTCATATTGAGGAGGTTCATGAAAAACCTGCATTACTAGATTTATACCACAATGAGGATTTAATACCACTGGAATATACAGCAAAAACCTTAATACCAACGTTGGGATGCTATACAGAACATCAAGGTTTATCTCAAGGTCCGATAGGATGAAATGATAACATGAAAGAGGCGCGATATTGGGAAAAGAAAAACGATAAAGTCGCCTGCACATTATGCGCTAGGCACTGTGTCATTGCAGATGGCAAAACCGGTGTTTGCGGGGTTAGGGTCAATAACAAGGGTAAATTGTACTCCACGAATTATGGGATGGCAGCTCCAATAAATGTCGATCCCATAGGTAAGAAACCGTTGTTTCATTTTCATCCAGAAAGTCTCGTACTCTCCCTGGGCACCGCGGGATGCAACTTCAAATGCGATTACTGTCAAAATTATGAACTTTCCCAGGCAAAAATCGAGAATGTCCAAAAGAGGAAGGTGACGCCCAAAAAGATACAAAACCTGGCAAAGAAGAACAAGTGTGATGGCATAGCCTGGACGTACAATGAGCCCACAGTATGGTATGAGTACGTCTACGATGCCGCAAAGTTCCTGAAAAGAAGGGGTTTTTTCAATGTGTTCATCACAAACGGCTATATCGAGAAGGAACCGTTCATGGAACTTGAAGCTTTCATAGATGCCGTCAACGTTGACATTAAGGCCTTCAGCGATGAATTCTACTCTAAAATATCCAGAGCTCTCTTGAAGCCCGTGCTAAATACATGCAAACTGGCAAAAGAACTGGGAAAGCATATTGAGATTTCCTATCTTCTCGTGCCGCCTCTTAACTCGAACCCACAGGAGATTCAAAGCCTTTCAAAATGGGTGCTGAGCGATCTTGGTCGAGACACACCGTTGCATTTTCTTAGATACTTCCCGGCCCATAGATTGACCGATCTGCCAGCGACACCGAAAGGAGCTCTAGTTGAAGCCCAGCGCATAGCCAAGATGGAAGGCCTGACGAACGTTTATATAAACAACGTGCCAGGTAGTAAATATCAGGACACCTACTGCCCAAGTTGCGGGGAGATGTTGGTGCACAGGGAGGATTTCTATACGATATTGAACCGGGTAAGCGATGGAAAATGCCCTCGATGTAAGGGCGAGGTTTTGATGATCGGTTCAAAAAAATAGGGGGTGGGATGCAAAGGCGTCGGAAAAAGAAACTAACCTCCCACCCAAAATCTAGGTAGCGGATGGTGAAAGCTGGCGATCGTTATCATTAGCCTTCAAATTCTATTCTGCAATTGAGGAGCCTGTAGACATCTTCCCAACTGTAATGTTCTTCACCACTCATTTCATGCCTCCTTTCAATAAGAAGATAGTGCATTTTGGTTTATATACTTCAACATGAGAGGGGTCAGTGAAAGTAAAAATAATGGTGAGTTTGGCTTCAAAAAATCGTCTGAAAGTCCTACTGCTTTCCTACACCTACGATTTCCATGTGTGGGTAGGCTATCCTCACCCTATCGTCCCTCTTCATCTTTTCTAAAATTTTTTCGGTTATCTCGGATTTTGTTGCCCTTCTTCTGCCAACTTCGCAGAAGTATATGACATAGAAATTTATAGAAAATTCTGAGAACTCTGATCTTATTACTGGACCTTCTATTAGTTCCTTCTTCAGCTCCTTGACCTCCATCTTTTGCGCCATCAGCTTTGAATACTTTTTCATGTTATAACCCACAACTTCGAGGGCACTCTCCAGAATAATGTGCTTAGCTATATCATGGTCGCTTTCATAGGTGATGGATATCTTGACCTCATCCCATATAAAGGGAGTATCTTTTGTGTAATTGAGTATCGGTGTCTCAAAAACGCTGCTGTTTGGTAAGTTGATAAGCCTGCCCGTGAAAGTGTCCCCCTCCATCCATTCTCCAAATTCCCTAAGTGTTGTATGGAACATGCCCACATCAACAACATATCCTTTCCTTCCATCGATCTCTATCCTATCGCCAATTACGTATGGCCTACGATAGATTATAATCATCCAACCCACGATATTGAGTATCGGTTTTTGCAGAACCCATAGTAGGGCAGCTACGATAACGCCAAAGCCAACCCACGCTTCAAAATCACCGATTAAGATAAGTACCAGCAGAATAATGACAAAAATCCAGACTAGATTGGCAAAGAACTGCCATATCATTTTAACCTCAGCATGCGACCGTAAATGCCTCTCAAAGGCCTTCTCAAATGCAGGTCTTAGCATGCTCAGAATTAGCTTTATGAGAACGACTATCAGTATGACTCCTATTGTCTTTGGCAATAGCTCAATAACGGTTTTCTGGACCTCTCCAAATTGAAGGTAGATATCAAAATATGTGATCAGGAATACCAACGCAAGGAATATCACGAATTCCCAAAGAATGATGTTCAGAAATTTACGACTTTTTTGTTCCATACCGTGCCTCTTAAGAGTGCCTTAAGAGTGGGGTTATTTATAATGTTTATGGCTTGGATATCTACCTCGGTAATTCTTCTGTTACTATGTAACGTCGTATTACAAACCCCTCTCCTCTGGCCCGTCGTACTCCACGTCCAAGCTCCACATCTTCCGCATGGGTTTCTCCCTTGATATCTCCTCGTAAACCTGTGCGGTTAGGCCAGCTGCCCTGCCTATCAGGAAGAATGCCTTTCCCAGCCTCCAGTCAAAACCCATGTCGGAAATCAGGGCTGCAACGCATCCGTCCACATTGATTGGCAGCTTTTTTCCTAAGCTCTTTTCCAATTCCACGGCAACCGCCTTGGAGAGTGCGGTGTACTTCCCTGCTATACCGAGCTCTTCAGCCAGGTTCAACAACCTCTTCGTCCTTGGATCATCCGTGTGAACCCTGTGCCCGAAGCCTAATATCCTCTGCTTCTTTTCCCTGGATTCTTGTACCAATATTGTGGCCATTTCCTCAGGGCCTTTCCCTTCTTCATCCATCCGCTTCACTCCGTCCTGAAGAAAAAGGGCACCCTTCTCTATTGCACCCCCATGAAAATCGCCTATGGACATTAGGCCAGCAGCTATTGCGGTGGGCATTGGAACACCACCAGAGGCCACAATCCTGGCAGCCTGGGAAGAGGGTGGTGTGACGCCGTGATCTATGCAGGCCGTGAGTATGGCATCCATCATCTTTCCCTCATTCTCATTTGGCATCTCCCCTTTAAGCAGGAGAAAAACAACATGGGAAAAAGGTACATTCCCTATCAGTTCATCCTGCTTGTATCCTCGAGTTACTATCTTGTTCGGTTCAACCTTCGTTATGCCAGTTTTCCATTTAACAGGTTCCATGATATCACCTTAAGATTCCTTCAACTGCCTCACCACATCTATTATCGTCCCATCCCTGTACTCGATTAGGGCGATGATCCTATCCTCGGTTTCAATTTCTGGAGGCCCGCCTGTTGCTTCATAAGCTCTATCTTTTAGCTCTTCGATGGGCACGATGTTGAGCTTTGAGCCTTCCAGCTTCTTTAAAAGGTCTTTTCTTCTTGGATTGATGGCAATACCTTCGTTAGTGACTATTACGTCAACTGTCTCGCCGGGTGTGGTAACAGTGGTTACGCTCTCCCGAACTATAGGTACCGTTTTTCTGTACAGCGGTACCACCATAATCGTTAATTTCGCACCAGCTGCAGTGTCCTGGTGACCGCCGGTGCCGTGAAGGAGTTTCCCGTCCGAATGGGTATTGACGTTCACATTGAAATCCACGTCCACCTCTGTTGCCCCGAGAATCACCACATCCAGCCAGTTCACTGCACAGCCTTTATTGTGAATATTGGCGTAAAAGTCCGTGGTTATCTCTTGGTGGCCGTAGTCCTTGGCTATGGATTCTATGGATTCCATATCGAACGATTGACCCGTTAAAAGCACCCTGATGGTGCCGTCTCTCAGCATGTCCACAAGGTACTTTGTTGTGCCGCCAATAGCAAAACTGCCCTTGATTCCTTTTTCCTTCATGAAATCGTGGAGGAACTTCATCGAAGCAAGAGATACTCCGCCTGCACCAGCCTGAAAGGATATGCCGTCCTTCAATAGCCCTGAGTGCTGTATGAGAGTTACTATCTGCTCTGCAATGGCCAGCTGCTTGGGATCCTTGGTGACCTCTGTTGTTCCCGAAACGATGCCTGCATGATCGCCTATGCTGTCTACGCACACGACATGGTCCACGAACTTCTGGGAAATGCTGACTGGGTATGCTGGATATTGAACCAGGTTATCGGTTACGATCACCACCTTGTCAGCGAACATAGCGTCTGCTCTGGCCAGGCCCACAGGCCCGAAAAAGTTCTTACCAAATATTCCGTTGCAGTTTCCATTGCGGTCGGCAGTGGAGGCCGCTAAAAAAGCCACATCGATATGCAGATCACCTGAATGTATGGCCCTCACCCTTCCCCCATGGGATCTCAGTACCGCAACCTTTGGTAGAAGACCGTACGATACCGCCTCGCCCACAGGTCCGTTCATGCTGCCCTCTATGCTCGTGACAACACCGCTCTCTATATGCGATATGAGGGGCGCATGAACAGGGAACAATGCCGAAGGGACCACTCTCAGATCCTTTATTCCTTTCTTAGCTATTAAGTCCATAACCATGTTCACCACACCATCCCCGTTCCTGAGATGGTGGTGGAACGATACGGTCATGCCATTCGAGAGGCCGGTTTTTTCTATTGCCTCCTCCAAAGAGCCCAGTGTTTTGATCTCGCCTGGCTTCATGAACCCTGTTTTCAGGGAGGGTTTCCAGGGCTCCGGAGGTGTGGCAAAGGCGCCTTTGTACGGCTTGAGCTCTCTTCCCTCGATGCTCACCGGAATTTTTCTGCCAACGGAGTTCACGACCATGTCCATGGTTATCCTCGCCTTTCGGTTCTCGGCCCAGGAATGCTCTACAATATTATTAATTCTTTGATTCTATTCTCATTTGTCGAATATATTAAGGCGGGAGGAAGGGGCCTTAGCGAAGGGGATCGAAGAGGATGAGAGGGGAAGAATGGCGGGTTCAGCCTGATATCCTCGGCTCTCTTTGCGCAATTTTGATATAATACGAACACATTACCGATAACTGATAATTATGATGACAGAACTTTTAGAGATCATAGGATTAGAGGTTTACACGGACGATGCTTTGTACCTTGGAAACGTGGATAATCTGGTTGTGGATGTGGACTCTAGAAATATTTATGGCGTCTACGTAAGGAACACGAATCCGCTGCTCGTCGAGGATTCAAGAAGCGTTCTCATACCTTTTCGATGGATAAACTCCGTGGGCGACATGGTGCTCTTAAAGTATTTTCCAACATACGTCAGCACCGGAGGTAAGGAAAAGGTCAGGAAGCTCCGCAAGCTCGCGTCCGAAAAGAAGGAACAGAGATAAATAAATGGCGGATGGGGGTGGTGGGCGGGTAAAAGCTTATTTAACCTTCAATTAGATTATGTTTAGATGATAGAGATAGAGCGAGGCAGTGTTGAAGCGAGAATAATAGAGGTGCTTTTAGAGGTTTATCCCATAACGACCGCCCAGCTAAAAAAAGAATTTTCCATATCAGAGAGATCCCTAGATAGAGGATTAAAACGGCTTCAAACCAGGGGGATTATCGCTCTCGAACCGCTGCCAGATAAAGTATATATAAGACTGCTAAGGAGGGATTTTCACTTCATAGGGAGAAAGGTAACGCAGCGCAGGCCCATTAAAAGAAGCGGTGGGAGAAAAGGGGGAAAGGACTATGATGGGTTTGCCTATAGGTAAATGGTTTGCAAATAATGAGCCAACCTTTGAAATCAAACAAGGCAAATTATATAAACTCAATCACCCATTGTACATTTAGGGAACTTAACATGGTATGGAGAAGTCTCGAGATCAAGGAGATAATATTCGATAGGAAGGGCAAGGACAAGGAATCTGTTCTAGCGTACGTTAAAAACCTGTTCGGGAATAAGGTCGAGGTCGTTGTAGACGATGAGAAAATTAGGGTTAAGGGGGATATGCACAATTACAAAAAAAGGAAGACTCTAATTAAATACCTAATGGAGGGGTGAGTTGGGCAGATTATACCGTCCTGTTACGATCACCTGCAATGGTAAACAAAGGCATGTTGTTGGGATGATCGATACTGGTGCGGATGAAACAGTGATTTCGGAAAGGCTTGCAAAATGGCTGGACTGCCAGTTCAAAGGGGATTTCACGGCATTTTCCGCCAGCGGACATGAATTGATTGGCAGGTACACTGTTCTCGATGGCATCGAGGAGGAATGGTACTGTAAAAGAGTTGTGGATTTCCCTGTTGGTGTCACGGATTTTCCATTCAAAGATGAAGGTGATGATGGGATCGAAATCGTGTTAGGCGTGGATTTTCTCCAAGAAACTGGCTATAATATCGAATTCGAAGGCGAGTGAAGATGGCAGTATTTCATCACTCTTTTTCTATCGAAATCTGACTTATTTGAATAGTCCGCAGTTGATAATCCACTTCAAGCAAACCCATCCTGCAGGCGTCAAAACCGACTATATCCAGCTTCAAACCACTATTTGTCTCCTTAATCTTAGAAAATGCGTATTTGAGCTCATATGTCCTCAAATCATTATCCTGAGACCAGTCTTCGCCTGTCTGCCATCCATCACCATGGCTCCAAATATTTAGATAGTAATTTTCTGCGGGATAATTAGCAATAGCCCAATTCATGAAGTTCACTAATACCTCTGGATCTCCCATGTTAAGTTCGCTTTCCAGCCAATCAGCATTCAATTCTTCTGAAACTATACTCTGATGGTAGCCATTTGGGTCCTTCTTGACAAAATACAGTTTCGTGTCGCCATCCATGTTATCGTAACACGCCAATTCCCCTAAAATCCAGTAAAATAATAGAATCGAAAGATACATTAATGCATACACGATTATGTGAATACGACTGCATTCGTGTTTGACCAATGTGGCATTCAATATTCAACCCTGGAAAGAGATGTTGACATGGTCACGATCACCCTTGATGATGTGGAAAAAGCCCTCATGAACACGCTGGGCAAGAAGGGGATGACTAAGGAGGAGGTAAAGAAGCTTGCACGGTATGTGATGAATTTTTTTGGCTATGATGATATGGTCTCAGACAATCTCTTAAAAGCCAAGGATAGGGACGTATTCTACACCTTACAGGATGTGGGACTTTTAACCACTTTTCAGGATCAGATAACCATCAAGAAGGGCAAGATCTGGCGCATACACTATTGGGTTCTGAAAAAGAACGACATATTGAGGCTTGCAAATCTCAAAGAGGAGGATAAAAAAGACGAAATGTACACGATCTACAACGAGATATCTGATGAAGTATGGAGCAGGGATGAGGAGGGGCATTGAGCGATAGAATATCTTTCCTGTTACATTCCAATCGATTTTAGGGTCTCGGGGCAAATAATTTCTATCATTACAGCCTATCAGGTGAATTATGGGGCAAGAGTTCTGGCTGTATGTATTGGCAGGCGCTGTGACAATCGCCCTCCCTGTTCTTCTGTATGTGGAGCTCTACATAGGTCATATGGATTATCCCGGTTTCTTACAAAAATGCGGTTTCGGGAGGAGGGAGGTTGGTTTATTACTTGTTGGGGGTCTGGTTGGGATAATTTTAGGCCCTTTTGGCCTGTTCAGCGTTCCTTTGTACATCTACCAGAACTCTCTTTTGCTCATAGATATTGGCGGAGCCATCATACCAATCGTTCTTTCCATATATCTCATAAAAACTAAAAAACTGAACCTTCCGACGCTGATAGCCAGCATTGCCGTAATCAGCGTTGTGGCTTATATGATCTCAGAATTCAGACCTCCATTGGGCATCGTCTCTGAATTCCCGTTCTTTCTCTTCCCTTCCTTTGCAGCAATTGGCCTTGCGTTGATAGTGTACAGGCGGAGGATCACATCAGGTATTCCGTTCGCTTACGCCACCACAACCTTCGGAGTGCTTATCGGAGCAGATATCGTACGCATACCCCTTGTCATGGTTGGCCTCGAAGAGGTGAGAGTCGCATCTGGTCTGGATGTCGCTGCAGGCTCCATTGGTGGTGCAGGAGGCATGGACCTGGTTTTCCTTGCAGGCCTTATAGCTATTGCACCATTATTCTTCCTAGCCACTTCAGCGCTGAGGCGATCCAAGGAGAAAATCACACCTACCAGGGCATTTGACAACGAGCTGAACGCAACCATGATGATGTCCGAGAGAATGTTCAGAGAGGGAGACTACGACACCGCAATTGAGACCGCATTAAGAGCTGTGAATATGAAGATCGAGGAGATTGGATACAAGTTCGGGATAGAACAGAGCCCATACGTCACATTGGATATGCTTCAAGTCCACCCGTACCTTAGAAACGATTACTGGCTTCTTGTAAACGCATCAAGACCGCAACCAAAAACACAAAATGATGCTTTTAGGGCCATTATTACGGCAAAACATTTGATCCGGGAGTTGGAAAAGGTGGAAGGTAGACTCTACGCCACACACAGTCAGAGGATAGTCGCCTTTCTGATAGACATGTCCATTATTATTGGCATTATGGCGGTCTTCTTCTATATCGGAGGCATTATTGGTCTTTATGATCTAACTGACGTCTTCGGCCTTCTCACTTCCATATGGTTCGTTGCATTCACAATGTGGCTATGGGTGGTCCAAGCCATCTATTTCACGATTTTCGAGGCCTGGAAAGGACAAAGCCCTGGTAAGAAACTCATAGGCATAAAGGTTACAAATGACGAGCACAAAAAATGCGGTTTTATGGATGCCTTCACTAGAAATGTGGTGCGCCTTTTCGATATGGTACTGCTGTTTTATGGCATTAGCTTGATAGTGATGAAAATATATCCAAAAAGACAAAGGATTGGGGACAAGGTGGCCAAGACCGTGGTAATGAAGACCTAGGTGGTAAGGGATATGAAAGAACCTGAGGAGCAATACGATCTCAGACTCGAAGATGTCTGCAAGACGATATCAGATAATCGGTACGAAACCATACTGCTTCAGTTCCCCGAGGGGTTAAAGAGATATGCCACAGAAATTAGGGATGGCATCCAGGAGAAAACCAAGGCACGCGTGATAATTTCTGCTGACCCCTGCTACGGTGCATGCGATTTGCCCCCCACTTTAGAGCGACTGGGCATAAACCTTCTGGTGCAGTTCGGTCATGCAGACATGCCGACAATTCAAAGTGCTGTGCCTACCATATTCATAGAAGCCCATTCTAAGGTTGATGTCACGCCTGCTGTTGAAAAGGCACTCCCACATCTGGAAGGTACCGTGGGATTGATTTCCACTGCCCAGCACATCCATAAGCTGGATGAAGTCAAGGAATTCCTATCTGAGAAGGGGCTCAAAACGATAATTGGTAGGGGCAAAGGTAGGACAGCTCATGATGGTCAGGTGCTGGGGTGCAATTTCAGCTCCGCTACTTCGATATCCTCAGATGTGGATTGTTATCTTTTCATAGGAAGTGGGAATTTCCATGCCATAGGGGTGGCTATAGCCACACAAAAACCTGTTTTCATAGCAGACCCATACCTGAATGAGGTAAGGGAAATCGAGGAAGAAAAAGACAAATTGATGAGGCAGAGGCATGGGGCAATTGCCAGGGCCCGGAATGCTGACAGCTATGGAATCCTTGTCGGGACGAAACCTGGGCAAATAAGATTGCAGTTGGCTTACGATCTGAACGAGGTTGCTGAGAAGCACGGCAATAAGGCGTACATACTTGTAATGCACGAGTTCAGCCCCATGAACCTTAAACCGCTCAAACTGGATGCTTACGTCTCCACAGCATGCCCAAGAATCGCCATAGATGAGTATTTGATGTACGATGTTCCTGTACTCACACCCCAGGAGTTTATGATCGTTTTGGGCGAGGTGAAATGGGAAGACTACAAGTTCGACGAGCTGTTTTGAATATTGATGATTTTGAAGGTTTTACAATATTATTTTCATACTTACACACCAAAAAATATAATAGACAAACTATTAATCCATACGACATGCAAGATACATCCTCTGGTGCCATAAAAATCAAACTTCAAGCGTGGTACCTTTGGAAGGAATTCAATGGTTTTGCAGCCCTGAAAAATGTGTCCTTCGAGGTCAGGGAAGGGGAAATTTTCGGTTTGCTGGGCCCAAATGGTGCAGGCAAGTCCACCTGTATGAAGATATTTTCCGGCCTCCTTACTCCTACGAGGGGACAGGCGATGGTGGATGGTATAGATGTGATGAGTGATCCTATACTGGCGAAGTCCAAGATCGGCTATTTGCCTGAGTATCCTGCTCTTTTCGAGCATGTTACAGGACGAGAGTTCCTAACGATGATCGGTAAGTTCCGAGATCTGCAAATCGATGAGATTGAACATAGAATCGAACGCTTTAACGAGGTTCTCGATCTGGAGGACAAGATGGACCTACCCCTCGGGAAATATTCAAAGGGCATGAGGCAGAAGATCGCCTTTGCCAGTGCGATAATACATGACCCCCCGATCCTGATACTTGACGAGCCGACATCAGGTCTTGACCCAAGATTCGGAAGATACGTCAAGGACATAATAAAGGATTTTGGCCGGCGCAACAAGACGATTCTGATGTCCACCCACATAACGGACGTTGCCCAGGCACTTTGCCAAAGAATCGCCATAATCAACAAGGGCGAGACCGCTATCATTGGCTCGGTGGAGGAGGTGAAAGATGCAACGAACTCAGATAGCTTGGAGGAGGCGTTCATAGAGGTTGTTGGTGGGAGGATATGGACTGGTTCGATATTTACGCGTTAGATGCCCTAGAGGCATGGAGGGCCTTGAAAACAAGGGTGCGGCATCATCCCCTCATGACACTCTGGTTCATACTGCTGTCCTTTGGTTTTATGGGGTTCATTCTCGGAGTTTACGCCTACTCCCTTGAGGAAACGGATCGAGGGTTGTTCACGGATATCGATGTCAACACCATCCTGTTCCTCATTTTCATCATATTCTTTGCAAAATCGGTTTCGGATTCGTCGAGGAAGATAACCCAGAACAAGGCCATGGTTTTCCAACAAGCCCAGCCCATTAGGCAGAGCCAAGTACTGTTTGGTAAGATGTTCACGGAGATCATGATCAACCTTTCACTGTTCACCTTGATCGTTGGTCTGGGGGTGTTCATCATCCTGATATTCAGATTTCCCATACCTGGTGATTTTTGGTTTATCACCAACGCAATTGTGATCACAATAGCGGGAACGATCATAGGCATTGTTTTCTCGATCTTCAATGTATTTCCCTTCTCGAAGCGATTTCTTCTGATGATGTGGCTGATACCTCTCCTTGGGACCTTCTACTACATTCTTTTTTACATGCCCCTTCCCAACGAACAATTGTTCATGCTGTTCGCGTTCCTGACAATTATCTCCTTTGCCATGATAGTTCCCTGCAATCATGTCTTTCTGGAGGCTTGGAATAGAGGCATCAACCCCGGCAAAGATATTCGGAAATCCCTTTATTCTCGTCCAAGCGGGGGTGGGGGTTGGATAATGAAAAGATTCATGCCCGAGAAGTCAAGAGCACTCTTGAAAAGGGAGGTAACAGAGGTGATCCGTTCCGGAGAATTTCTTGGCATGGTGATAATGATCATTGCGATCAGTTATGCTACAATATACGCCTCAGGGAAATTGGAGAACCCGGATCTATTGGGTATGAGATTCGGGAGACTTGTAACACCCATGGTCGTTGGCATTGGCATATTCGCTGCTGCTCTGCTTGAGCCTGGTATTTCAACGTTGAGGAGCATCGGCAAGGAAGGGAAGAACCTATGGATCCTCAAGTCATCCCCGCTTCCTGGATCCACCGTGATTCAAACCAAAGCGCTGTCGAGTTTGATCAGCATACCCTTGATAGTTGCAGGCCCTGGTGTATTCGCCACGATTTGGGCTGGCTATGAACCTGTAATAGTGCTTTTCTCTGCCCTGGGAGCTGTGATGATGGTGTTGCTTTTAACGGGGTTGGGCGCGTGGTTTGGTGCCAAGTATCCAAATTTTGATGAAACAGTCAAAGGCTATCCCGACCTTATGACCCTCTATATCTATGCCATGGTATGCCTTTTCTTTGCAACGATCTTCTGCTCCATTCCGTTGATATTCTTGATCTTCGACCGCATTTTAGGCATACTGGTCGTAATATTCTTTGCGGATCTTGCTGCTCTGGTGCTCTATCTAGGCATAATCTTAGGAGGATCAGCCCTGGACAAGACGGAGGTTTATTGAGCAACCTCCTTTTAAACAACCCCTAGAAAAACTGATCTGGGGGATCTAGAGGCATAGGAAAGATCAAATCGCTCCCTTCAAACTCGCTATGTTCTCCGTGATGCTGCCTTTACCCTTAAAAACGGCGCTTCCTGCCACCAAGACATTTGCTCCTGCATCCACTGCAAGCTTGGCATTTTTGGGGTTTATACCTCCATCAACCTGAAGATCGATGTCCAGGCCCTCCTTCTCGATGATCTCCCTAGCCCTCCTGACTTTGGGCAGTATGGACTCTATGAATTTTTGCCCGCCGAATCCCGGGTTCACTGTCATTACAACGATCATATCGATATCTGCCATGACATTCTCGATAGCGTCTATAGATGTTGAGGGGTTTAGAGCGATGCCTGCCTTAATTTTCTTGTCAACAATATTCTGCTCCTTAATGCTTTGTACCGCTCGATGAAGATGATTTGTCGCTTCAGCATGAACCGTGACTATATCGCTTCCAGCCTTAATAAAGTCAGGAATATATTTTTCTGGCTCGCTGATCATGAGATGCACATCGAAAGGCAGCTTTGTGGTGTCCCGAATGCCCTTCACAACCACCGGCCCAATCGTGATATTTGGCACAAAATGACCGTCCATAACATCGATATGAATGAGATCTGCACCGCCTTTCTCTGCCTCTTTTATGGCATCTGCGAGGTTTCCGAAATCGGCTGATAGAATGGAAGGAGCAATTTTTATCATGGTCCACCTCGGTATTCCAAAAGGATGTTGAGGGTATTAAGTTTTTGTAATTCGTACTCGGCAACTCAGAGTCGTGTGAATTAGCCCCGAAATTGTCAACCACCGCCAATAACATGACCTCCATCGGCGTCCGCTCACGCTTTACGATACCTTTTTCTTTTAACAACTCATTCAGTGTCTCAATTCCATCCCATTCTGACAAGAGGATCACCAAAACGTGAGATGGTGGGGGTGGAGGTTAAAACACTCGATTAAAGTCTTTAAGATCGAAAATCAATCCTTTTTTTTCTGCTGTTTTTTTGGCGATGATCCCAAAATGTTTCTCATAATCTTTTAGACCTAATAATTCTGATTTCCTTACCAAATCCGTTAATATTCTTTTTATTTCACCCTTTCTCAGTGTGCTCCATTTAACCTCAAAGAAAATCGCCTGTTTTTTCTTACCTTTCTCCATTAACCCTACCAAATCTATCTCCTCACCCTTACGCCACCACCGGCCAAGCTTTTGAAGCCTAAACGGTAATGTATTTTTGTTATTCATCTCTATAATAAATTCTTTAGCTGCCTTTTCAAAAATTCGACCAAGATAGGTATTGTATTCTGATTTTATTTCGTCAATTGAAAATATACCTTCTTCTATAGCCGAGAGATTAGGATAAATAAATCTAAACCAAAATCTTAGAAAATTGTCTTTTAAAAAATATCTGCCCAGTTTAGACTTCTCACTTTCTAAAACAGGGACTGCACGTTCAATGAATTCAACCTCCATTAAATTCCTAAGATAAGGTGTAATATCAGAATGCCTAACACCCATAAAATTCCTAATCTCTACAGGAGTATTTTTTCCAAATGCAATAGCCTCAAGAATATGTTTATAGGTGCCAATATCTTCAAATTCATATTTCATAAGAAAATCGATCTCATACTTGAGAAATGTGTCAGGGCGAAATAACTCTTTTTCTAGCCAGTCCCAGAAGGGATAACCAATCTTTTCAAGGTAATATGGAATTCCATCAGAGATCCCATAAATCTCCAAGATTTTTTCTAAATTAGCTTTCGGGAAAAAGTCCAACAAGTGTTTGAAACCTAGAGATTTTAACTTTATTACCCCGGTTTTTCTACCATAAAGGGGGCTTTGATAACTTAAAACTTTATTACCCATCATGGATATGGATGACCCGAGGAGTATGAGTTTTGTTTTTGTATCCATTAATTTCGTATCAACTATCTTTTGAAATTCAGAAACTACGGTTGAATTCTCTTTTATCATATTTGGAAATTCATCGATAATAACGATTTTATCCTTCAAGAAATTGAACAATGACTCCCAGTCTTCTGCTGCATAGGCTGTTTCTGGTATGACCCTGGAACTGGCAATTTTGAAATGTTTTAAATTGTCCGATTCTGTTGCAAAAAAGTAGATATGTTCCATATCTTTTATGGATTCCAAGATAAGCCTGGTTTTTCCTATCCTTCTGCGACCGTACAATATAATCAATTCAAAATTATTGTTATTAAGGCGCTCTTGGATCGCATTCAGTTCATCAATTCTATTCACAAACATGATAATCCAAATTATGATAATACAAATTATTATATAAACTTTTCTCCATTATTAAATACTTTCTTGAAATCGGAGTGAAGGTGGTCTGATTCATGGTGTTTTAACCAGCTAAAAAATCGAATTTTGTGATCCCCAACGATGAGCCCCCCTCGCTACCGTCATAACAATTTAAACCCGTACTTGCCTCTCAGCGGCACGAATACGCATCCGCCGTAATCCTTTCTTATTATCTTCTTACCCCTTTTCTCACAGTACAGGAGGGTCTGGTAGTGCCTACTCCCCATGGGAATCAGCAATTTGCCCTTATCCTTTAGCTGCTCCAACAGAGGGTCTGGAACATCTGGAGAGGCGCAGGTCACAAAGATCCTATCGTAGGGAGCATGCTCCTTCAGGCCTAGAGAACCGTCTCCTGTTATGATGGTAACCGTATCGCTCAAGCCGGCTTTTTCGATATTCTCCCTGCCCCACTTTGCCAAGGCTTCGATGTATTCCAAAGAGTACACATGCCCATCCTTTCCCACTATCTCCGCAACAACCGCGGCATGATATCCACTTCCCCCACCCACTTCCAGCACCTTCTGTCCTGGCTTGAGATCCGATTTCTCCACCATGATGCCAACCATATGCGGAGCAGAGATGGTCTGGCCCTCGCCGATCTGCTGGGGGCAATCGTGGTATGCATAGTTCTCGATTGCCTCTGGCACAAAAATGTGTCTTGGTACTTTCATCATAGCCCTGATGACTTCTGGCTTTGAGATATAGCCTCTTCGAACAAGACTGTCCACAAGTTTTTTTCTCTCCAATTCAAAGTCCAAAGGAACACACCCTATCTGATGATTTTAGCGTAGAGCCTGACGATATCCCTGGCCTCTGCACCACCGCTTTTTATTTGCCCGTTTTTTGTCTTGATGCTGTGGATCGCCACATTCACACCCTTTATCCTCATCACATCGCCCACAAAGAACTCCTCATCAGGCAAAGCCCAAATTGTTCTTGCCAAGGTTCTGCTGCCCTTGTTTATGGACATCTTTAACTTCAGTCTATCGAATTTCATAGCCCAGAGCGTCGCCACATCCTTTGCCACGGAGCTTTTTACCCTGCCCCCCTTGGTCTCGATGGCCGTGATTTTTATGGTACCCCTTCCCAGGATATATTCGTTTCCAACATCGATGAATTCGCCCTCCTGGAGCTCTATCTCGGCCTTTCGTGAGCTGTCCAATTCGCTTACGATCACCGGGATGGTTATGGATTTCTCAGTCCTTATAACTGTGCTATGCTTATGACCGCATTTGGAACATTTTACAAGAGCGTCCACGATATACCCCTTCTTTTCACCGATTTTACCTTTGATAACCCTATGAAGTGTCTCCTCCCTGCAAGAAGGACATTCAACGTAGAGGGCGCTTGGTAAGTTCATATTCTCGAACGATAATATACGATAATTGGTATGTAATTTTCGATTGGCTTATCTTTCCTAAAAATCCCCAAAATTTAAGTCATAGAAATCGTTACAGCGTTCAGGTGGTACCGTAACGCATATCGATGTCCAGAACCAGAAACCGTCAAGGAACTTCAAGCTCACCCGAGTGGGTGTGACAGGTGTTAAAAAGCCCATCAACGTCCAGCGCCCTGATAAGGTCGTGATGCTGACGACGGAGATTGGCGTTTTCGTGGACCTGCCCTCCACCCAGAAAGGTTCACACCTATCCCGAAATGTTGAGGTCATAAGCGAGATTCTGGATAAGAGCGTCCGCCAGCCAGTGAAAAGCCTCGAGCTGCTGTGCGAGGAGATATGCCACAAGCTTTTAGAAAGGCATGAGTATGCCACGTACTCGGAAGTCGGGATGAGGGCCGATTATTTCCTTGAAAAGGCCCTGAGCTCGGGGAGAAAGAGTATTGAAGGGTACAAGCTAATAGCCAAGGCTCAGGCCAAGAGAAACGAGGAAAGCGCTGTTAATAAGCTCATAGGCGTGGAAGTTATAGGCATGACCACCTGTCCATGCGCCATGGAGACGGTTAGAACGAGGCTGGAGGTTGAGTATCCGGGGATGAAGGAAATCCTTGGCAAGATTCCCGTGGTCACGCATAATCAAAGAAACATTACAACCCTCATGATCGAGGTGCCCAAAAATTACGATCTAGAGGCTGACGATTTGATAGCCATAGTTGAGGATTCGTTCAGTAGCCCCACCTACGAGATATTGAAGAGGGATGATGAGGCCTTGATTACGCTCCAAGCGCACAATAATCCCAAGTTCGTGGAAGATGTGGTCAGGGACATACTTGACCGTGTTCTGAAAAAATATGTGAAATTGCCAGATAGTGTCGGCATCACCGTTAGAAGCGAGAGCGAGGAATCCATACACAAACACAACGCGTATGCCGAGAGGGTCACAACCCTGGGCGAGCTGAGAAAGTAGGGGTTCTGTATTGGCTGGATTCGTCTAGTTGTGCTCAACTATCCAGTCCGTTTCACTCGTGGCAAACATCCAGAATCCCCAGCCAACATGCACTGGATCGTCGGGATTCTCCAGTTTTATGAGCTTCTCCAGCGCCGTTTTATAATATTTATCCATAATAATACAGTCCGGCCCAGAACATTTCGGTTTTTTTGTCTCCTCAAGCACCGAACATATCGCTCCTGTTGGCGATATCGAGCATTACAGGCATGAGGTCCTTACCTCCTATCC
Organism: uncultured Thermoplasmata archaeon; assembly: GCA_965371185.1. Taxonomy (GTDB): domain Archaea; phylum Thermoplasmatota; class Thermoplasmata. The sequence goes on along the minus strand of CBDUXN010000004.1, from coordinate 25,655 downwards.
TTCCAAGGCCTCCCCGAGCCAACGATATCTCATCGTATCTATTAACCTCGTCAACCCTGACACCCTCCCCCGCGATGGCCAGTGGAACAGGATCTGCGCTGTGGTTCCCAATACTCACAGGCGTCGAATGGTCCGCTGTGATCGCAATACAGGTGTTGGTGAGCTTCTCCCTAAGCAAGGCCAGCATTTCATCCAGCCTTTCTATTGTCTTAACCTTTCCAAGGGCATCACCATCATGGCCGAAAACATCACATGCCTTCACATGTAAAAGCACGAAATCATGGTCTTTCAGGGCTGAAATCGCCGCCTTGGCCTTTGCCATCATGTCCGTGTCCACACCTCCTGTGGCGCCCTTCACCTCTATCATGTTCATACCCACCGCCCTGCACACGCCCTTCACGAGCATCACCCCAACCACCGCGGCGCTCTTCAAACCGAACTTCTCCTCCATGCTCCGCAGATGCACGGCTTGACCCGCACCCCTCAGCAATATGTAATTTGCTGGCAGCTTACCCTGGCTTTCCCTCTGCTTATTCACAGGAAGATTCTTTAAAAACCCATGCGCTTTTCTGGAGAACTCCTCCACTATATTGACGGTTCGTTCAGCCTCGGGTGATAATGCCTTCGGTTTTAGAGGGCAGCATTCAGCTCTGTGGGGATCAGTATCGCTAATCTGCGGAGAAAGACCTTCGCCCCTGAATAGAACGGCGGCCCTGTGTTCTGTACCCTCTTTTAAGAATATTTGAGCGCCTTGAATTTTCATGCCATTCAAGCTCTCAGCGATCTCATTAGTTCCGGTCTTTATTCTCCCCGCCCGTCTGTCAATTATGTTGAGGTTATCGTCCACGGTGGCAAAATTGCCCCTCATCACAACATCCCCGGGCCTCACATCCATACCTATGCCGAGCGCTTCAAAAGGCCCCCTCCCTCTGTACACCTTGTAGGGGTCATATCCAAAAAGTGCAAGATGGGAGGTATCGCTTCCAGGCGGAATGCCAGGAGCTATAGGGTCCATAATTCCACAAATGCCGTTCTCCGCGTACCAATCGAAATTCGGGCATTCAGCGTATTGAAGCGGTGTTTTGCCGTCAAGCTCCGTCACAGGTCTGTCTCCAAGGCCGTCACATATCACGAGCATCAGCTTAACACTACCAACGGAACCAGCATCCATGCTATCAATCCCCCGAGACTGGTGGATGTAAAGTTAACCCCGTTATTGGATAACCATCCTTTTTTCTCCAACGTTGCACCCAATACGGAGTCTATCTGACATCCAAAGAAGCCGATTATAAGAGGTATCATCACCAATGCATGAGCGTACAAGGGCGAGCCTGCTGAGAATGTTACTGCATCGTGATTTAGAAAGGTTTCAGGTATATAGTAGAGCATGAACCAGCCCATTATGGCGGTATAACAGGCCGCAGTTATGGCCCAGAATTGGCCAAGCAGGGAAACCCCTCCGCTGGTGCCAGGCTTGACCCTCTTCTTTAATTTCGTGATGAGGTAGGTCTTGTCTGAAAGCACTCCCAGCTCACTTGCAATAGTATCAGCGGCTGCAACGCTTATTGCCGTCACAAAGGCAATTTCTGCCATCCATTTATCCTCTATGAAATGAAATTCCTCGTAACTTAATAAAGCGATTAATGTGGGCGCCAGCCCGTTTGCAACCACGTTACTAACATGTCTCTCCCCCCTCCTCCCCTCATGTACCCCCTTGGCTTTCTTTAGGGCGTATTTATATTTTGTGGCCCCGAAGCTGGTTATCAGGAAAAATAGCAGAAGAATTAACCACAATATACCGCCAAATATGCCTATTATCGCGCCAATAACGAATGCAGAGGCACTGCCCCACCTATCAAGTACCCTTAGCCAATAGGCCAATAGACAAAGAATGATACATAGAATGAGCACGCTTAAAGCATACTCCAGAACAACCATAACTGTGCGTAATGCCCTTGGGTATTAATAAATTTCGCAATCCGATGTTAAGTAACCCAGCTCAGGGAGGTGGTGGTATCTCATCTGGTGGTGGCAATTCTTCTTCTGGGGGCGGTGTCTCATCTGGCGGTGTCTCATCTGGCGGTGCTTCATCTGGCGGTGGCAATTCTTCTTCTGGGGGTGGTGGCTCCTCAGTTGTGCCCACCTGTGATGTATCCTCCTCGTACTTGCCGCATGATGTGCAATAATAAGCGTCGTACTCGGTTATGTAATCCAAGGGTTTGCCGCATGTAGAGCAGAGTTTTTCTTCCCTGGCCTCCGCTCCCTCCTCAGGCATGATCCTCGTCCTGCCGCTCGCCTTCCAGACACGCTCCAATTCCTGTGGATTGGATGGCTGTGGATTCTTGTTTGGGTTAAGCAGCTTTTGGAACCTTGGATTGGCCCAAACGTAGGTACCTTCTGGTGTCATCGTCAGTCTGTCCACACTTACTCTAATAACGCTCTCGCGCTGCACACCCGCCTTGTTTGGGATAGAAACATCACCGAATTCGAAGGGGCTGACCCTTTCACCGTAGCCGCATGTGTAGAGCTGTTCCTCAGCTTTTCCAGGTGTTGGGCCTTTCTGTGCCAGAACAAGGGTGTTGATCGCCTTTTTCTCGGGTTTGTATCCAAAACTGTAGAATATCCCAAGTGCTATGAGTAAGCCCACGATGAGGATTATCAGATCCACGATAAATGCTTCACCGAACCAAGGCGGAATACTCCACTTGCTTGGATGGTTCAACATGGACCAGATACCTAAAAGCAGCTCAATGAGGACGAATGGTATCAAGAACAATAGTATAGTGTAGATCCTATCTCTGAACACCATCTTCTTCTTTGCTTCCTCGTTGATGAAATATTCTAACAGGTTCTCTCCGCACGCTGGGCATCTGCCAACACGCTTTGCACAGTCCTCATGGTAGTTGACTCCGCACTTTGAGCTCACAATGGCTGGGCCCTCGGGCAGCTCTCCATGACAGACGTAACAGTGCGTTTCGATTCTCGTCTCGTCCATGGGATTTCCCTGGATTTTAGCCTCTGCGTTCATTTTATGCACCTCCTTCCGGTGGTGATGGCGGCTCAGGGGGTGTTTCAGGTGGTGTCTCCGGAGGTTGTTCCGATGGCTCAGGTGGAGTTGCCTCCTTCTCCTCGTAATTCTTGCATGTGTAGCAGTAATATCTGTCGTAATCAGGTATGTAATCGAATTTGCCGCCGCAGGTGGAACATATATGCTCCTCTACAGGTGCTTCTGCTGGTGCTTCTGCTGGTGCTTCAGCAGTTACAGCAGTTGCTGCAGGGGCAACAGCAGGCGCGGGAGCCGCTGCTGGCTTCTCAGCCGCACTAACCACCAAAATCTCATCGACAAGATCCGATGACTGTTTCGGCCATCCTGAGATTGGTAACTTGAGTGGCCTATATATTCCTATCACGATACCGATAATCGCAAGAATGATGGCAAAAATCCATGCTATCAAGGGTTTGAAGTTGTAATCAGACGTATTTACATCTCGCCCTTCAGAACCTGTGGAATCCATTTTCCAGCTGTTGACATCCGGGTTGCCGTGGTCGCTGCATGTGAATTTCATGTCTTCCCAGCCTGTACCGTCCACCTCAATCCAGTAGGTGTCGGCCAAGGCCCAGCCCCCTTGAGGTATTGTCACAGAATACCAATAATGACCATCCGCCTCATATGATATGCCGTCCGGGTCCTCATACGTTTCTTTCACACCGTTATGCTCCACTATAACCGCTGCATACGTTCCATTATAATGTCCCGGAGCAGCCCCGAGATCTTTTCCATCGGAGTTAAAAACCCTGCCGGTTATGGTTTTCGGGCCCCCTGGTTCCTGTGCAGCGACGATTCCCAATCCTAGATTGCCAAGCATCACAATCAAAATGAGGATTATGATGCATCTCTTGAACACCCTATTTCGTCTCATATAGCTCCCCTACCATTGAGATCCTTCGGTTTTTACACACCTACAACGCTGATTCTCGTGGTTTCTGCATAGGTGAATATCATATATCCTCTACCTGTAACCACTTCACCATTATTAATATTTTGAGGTATAAACCTTGAATGGCCATACCAATGTCCAGTAGAGGGTTCATAATAGTATATGGTATCTGAATCCGCGGAAAACTTTTGACTGAAGGAATCGGCGTTAACCGGTGTTTTCGGCTCCAAAACCAGGGAAAACGAGCTGTAACCCCTATCTAATGTATATGTTTTAACGCCCAACGCGTAGGTCCCGCTGCTTTCCCCCTCGCTTCCTTCTGCAACAACAAGGTAATAATACTCTTCATCGTAAGCCTCCGTGTCTGTCCATGAGTTGTCCTGCGCCGAGACCTTAGCATACGGCTCCATACTATAGTCTGTCAAGGAGTCGTTCCCCATCCTCTCAGTTGCCCGATAAATGGAATAACCTGTTGCGCCTGTTGTTGAGCTCCAATTCAGATCCACCACATTTCCATCTACTTGGGCTGTCAAGCTGTTCCTGAACCCGGTCTCATTTCCCACGCCATCTATGAACCTGATGGAGGTTCCTACTGAACCGGTAAACGTGTACCGCACCTCATCCTCCAATACATAGATCATGTAGCCTTCACCCATTTCCAGTATGAAGTTGTCCAAGGAGGAGGGCATGAACCTCGTATGCCCCATCCACTGCTGCAAACTGACATTATATCTATAGAGGGTATCTGAATCATGAACGAAGACTTCCTCGCTCAGCATCTCCGAGGCCGTAATGTTCTCGAAAGGCTCCAAGGGCAACGAGAAGGTATTATAGCCCCTCTCAAACGTGATGGTGACCTTACCTGCGATGTTGGATGTGTAGCCGATATTGCCGCGATTATCAACGCCTCTGATGGTGTAGTAATATTCTTCAGGGCCGATGACGGCGAGCGTATCGTTCCATGTTGTTCTTAACGGGATGACCAGACCATCTACAGGGTCTTGCCCTAAATCCAAATCGTGGGTGTCAACCCAAGGTTCAGAGAAATCGAATCCTGTTTTGGATGTGCTCCTGTATATCAAGTAGTATGCGATATCATCGGAAGGCGATGGATCCCATTCCAGGATGATGTCACCGCCGCTGACCCTTGCCCTCAGAACCGGCGGCAGAGGAGGTATGACATCCCCCTCGATATAGAACCATATGGTAATAACTGGACCTTCCCAGCCCAGATTGTCAAAGGCTCTGAAGCTTATGTTGTGATGCCAATATCCTCTGCTGACATTCTGATACCATTCACCAACCAAGTCGAAGATATTGTAGGTACCTGGTGTGATGTTCTGCCAAAACGCATTGGGATCCTCAGGATCGATGAGGTACTGGATGAACCATACACCTGAAGGCTCTTCACCCAAGGGCACACCCATGTCCGTGGCATTTACTGTCAGGTTGGTAATCTCCGAGAAGTTAATTTGCTCAGTTGGAATTTTCGGTAACACCCAGGGCAGCTGCACATCCGGGGAAGATGTTAGGTCGATTTCTGGCCCTGCATCATCAATAATGATCGTCACAAATGTGAGTTCCTCGGCGTTACCAATGTAATCAACGCTTCTGTACCTGATCTGATGGCTTCCGTTCTCTAATCGATAGAGATTGAACATCTCGAAGCCATCGAAGAACGCATACCATCTACCATCGAGGTTGTATGTTGTATAATTTAGACCAACGGGAATCACCCCAATATCGGAAGCGGAGAGCGTCAAATCGGTGTCTGGTTTTATCCACCAGGTATAATTCCCTGCTTCAGGTTTTGTATGGTTGGTACCTTCAATACCCAATTCCGTGACAGGTGGCGTGCTGTCCACCACTATCGCAGCGTTTTTAATATTCTCAACATTGTTCAACAGATCTACAGCGTGATAATATATCCAGTAATCTCCATCCCCGAAACCGCTCATATTGAACACACCATCGTAGATGATCCAGCCTGTGAGGTTGCCGTTGCTGAGGTTTCCGTCAGTATCTATCATATACCATACATTTTCCAGTCCTACAGGAATCATTCCACCATCAACGCTTGTAATGTTAATCGGTGTTTGGTCCGTTATGTTCAGGATATCTGCAGATACGTTGGCTCTGTACCTGGGATCGCCGAACGTTATGTTCGTCGCGGGCGGCGTTTTATCCACAACAACCCTTATTTCGTGGACCTGCTCAGGGTTGAACACATTGTCCACAGCCCAGTATCTGATCGTGTAGCCGCCCTCTGCATCCCTTGTCTGCCCTGTTATGAGGAAAAAAGTGCCGTTGTATGTTCTGGACACGAACCATGTTGAATTTTCGATTTGGTAATAAATCTCATAGACCCCGCTTCCGAAGCCGTCATCAGAATAAAGGTAAAATTCCGTCTTGATGGTCACGTTCCATAAATCTGAAACGTTAACGCGATATTTTGGTTCACCGATATCTATGATGGTGACCGGTGGGGAATTATCAAGATAAGTAGTATAATAGTTCGTAGGCTCCACATTTATGAGGAAATCTGCGCTGTAGAATTCTATGGTATAGTTGCCGTCATCAAGGCCAAACCCTGAAAAGGTGAAGGAATTGGCAATAATCCAGTTGGAAACGTAGGTTGCGTTGTCTTCACAATATATTCTATAACGGGTGTAGGCAACTCCACAACCCTGGCCGTCATCTGATATGAACGTGAAAAGGGTAGCATCGGTGACGTTAAGGAGAACACCTCCTATAGGATATTTGGGGAAGCCCACAGATATGGTCGTTGTTGGCCAGGTATTGTCCAGGTAGATAGTTTCATTGGATGTCTGGTTGTTGCCCAGGTAATCAGAGCTGCGGTATTCTATCGTATAGAATCCATCGTAGAGCGACAGACCTGAAAGGTTGAAGGTGATTGAGTGAGTAAACCAACCGGAATCGTATGTGCCGTTGTAGATACGATATTCGGTGAAGTTGACCCCACATCCTGGGCCATCATCCGTCCAAAAATCAAGGTCTGTGTCCGAACTTATATTCCAAATATCATCCACTTGATCTCTGTATTTCGGCTCGCCGATGATCAAGACCGTTACAGGCGGTGTGTCGTCCACATAGATATCTATGCTGCCTGTTGGGCCAGGATTGCCGAGATTGTCCGTTGCTCTGAATTCTATCGTGTAGTTCCCATCCCCCTCAGTTGCCCAGAGCGGATAGTCTGTCGCGATATCAAAGGAAGTGTCTGTGATCCAACCACTTGTGTTTCCAGTATCGGTATTGTTAATCCTGTATTGGATCGTTGAAATATTTGCCCCACTGCCTATGATCTCATAGGCATCGAGAGTGAAAGGTGTTTGAGAGGTGACGTTCCAATTGTCCGAAACACTGCCCCGATACTTCGGGTCGCCCACGGTTATATTCGTAATCGGGCCTGTGTTGTCCAGGTAGATAACATAGGAGTTAGATGGTATCTCCACGTTGCCAAGATTGTCCGTGGCGTTGAATACTATCGTGTAGTTGCCGTCCCCGTATCCGGATAAGTTGAAGAAACCTGTCCCTGGAGCATACTCTTTCCAATCCAATACAAGGCCAGAGTCGTTGTATATCTGGTAGTAAATAGAAGCGACTCCAGAGCCCATGCCATCCGTTGCAGTCAGGTTTATGGGTGTTTCACCGGTGATGTTGTAGATGGGCGTGGACGGATATTTCGGGTCCCCGATTGTGATCATGGATGTGGGTGGTGAACTGTCTAAATATATGTCAGTGGAATAGGTCATGTTGTTGCCAAGATGATCTGTGCTGTTGTATTCCAGGGTATAAACCCCATCATCCCATCCTGCGGGTAGTGTAAAGTTGCCAGTATAATCGATCCATCCCGTGTCAAAGGTCGCATTGTAAATCCTGTACTGTGTGAAGTTCACTCCGCAGCCAGGTCCATCATCGGCAATGAGAGTAAGGTTAGTAGAGGAGGTTATATTCCATATATCGTTTACCTGATCTTTTCTATATTTCGGATCGCCCACAACCAAAACCGTTACTGGTGGTGTGTTGTCCACATAGATATCTAGAGTACCGGTGGGCCCCAAATTACCGAGATTATCCTGTGCTCTGAATAAGATGGTGTAATTTCCATCTATTAGTCCTAAGCCTGAAAGGTCGAACGAGAGGGTGGTAATCCATCCTGTTTCGTAATTAGACGTATCTTCGTTGTAAACCCTGTACCGCACAGTTGATAAATTGGCCCCGCTGCCCATGGCTTCGTAGGCATCGAGAGTGAACGGAGTTGAGGAGGTAACGTTTATCCTATCCCCTGGCACGGCAGTCCAGTTGGGGTCACCCACATCTATGGTAGTTATCGGGCCCGTGTTGTCCAGGTATACATCGAGGTATTTTGGTATCTCCTTTTGGCCTAGGTTATCGGTGCTGTTGAACCATATCCTGTAGTAGCCATCGCCCCATGCGGGATCGTTCAGGTAGAAAGGCGTACCTGTCGAATATTCCAGCCAATCGGTCACATTCAAGCCTGTGCTAAGGTTTTGGATCCTGTAGAACAAGCCTGACTCAGGGATACCGTTGATTCCTGATGCGTTCAAAATACCGGGGCCAGCAGGGCTGACGCCGAGTGGTAGATCCGCTGCGCTGAGGTCGAACGATGTAGAGTTGGTGACATTTAAAATATCTGGAGGATTTGCGTTGTACTGCGGAGCTCCAACGATGACGTTCGTGAATGGCAAAGAATCATCCACGATTATGATCCTTGTTTTGGTTGGCTCTGCCCCGCCTATAGAATCAGTGCTGTTGAACTCTATCAAGAATGTGCCCTCACCCCAAATCATGGTGAAATTCCCACCCACCACAGGGTCTGTGTAATTAATCCAGCCTGTGGCGTAACTGCCATTGCTCATGTTGTATACCCTGTAATAGGTGAAGAAAGGCGGATTCTGCCCCGTGACTGAAAAGTTGAGCTCTGTGGAGCTGTTCACATACCAGTACCCACCAGGTTGATATGTTGGTATCCCAGCAAGGAGCGTGGTTATGGGCTTGCTTGTAATGTTTATGAGGAATGTGAAGGTGTTGTTGGTCTCATTCAGCTCTATTATTCGCCCTCCGATGTCCAACGTGCCGTTATAGTCGATGGAGACATTGAAGTAAAAGAGGCCACTTATACCTGGGTTCGACCATATTATTGTGACGGATATGGAGGCCCCTGAGGTGAGATTAACATCCTCAGATCCAGATTCGTAAAATGGAATATCTATGGGTGGACCGCCGATACCACTGATATTGTATGCTGTAACGTTGGTACCTATGATTTGGTCTATGCCTCCGATATTCGCAATCGTAAAGGTTATGTTCAAATCACTTCCTACAGGAATGAATATCTCCTCTGACACGAAGGATAAAACGTACGGTTCATCGTAAACAGCATAGATGGTGCCATTAGCCTCGACTTCGACCCTGTCAGGTGTCAGGTCAGGGGCATCGACTCTGATATGGAGGATGTAGGTGTTGTTCGTCTCCACCCATTCTGAAACATTCCAAGAACTGTCAACGGTGATGTTTATGTAATAATCTGTTGGCTTATCCGGACTTGGAGCCACCCAAATGAAATAATGATCCGGGCTGAATGCACCGGCATCCAAGGGTCCCAACAGCCCGCTGTCGAAGAGCAACGCCCCCATGGTCTGACCTGAAGCAGAGCTGTTCCAGAAGGTCATGTTGAACTGAAAAATGCCTGTGCTCGATAAGCCAACATTGGAAGCGTTTGCACCGATTAAAATGATCTGACCAGGATAGACGATCACGGTTTCAAAGGGATAAGACGTGATTGGAACGCCATCCACGGTCACATTATTTGGCGTTAAATCCGGAGCTACCACAAAATGAAGGGTAAAGGTGTTGTTGAGCTCGTTCAATTCCCAAACGCTTGCGTTCAGGTAGTCCACCGTTATGTTCACATAGTAATCCCCTGCAATAACAGGCACGGTCCATTGCCAAGTGACATGCCCGGAGTCCTCGCTGGCGTTGAGTGCACTGATCGTGATGTTGAATGGAACGCCAGGAATCGTAACATTATAGAGGCTTATATTGAACGCTGTGCCTGTGCCTGAATAGCCTACATTGGTAGCGTTTGCACCGATCGTAATGAGCTCTCCGGGCCCAACGTACCATATTTGTGATTGGGTTAAGGCTGCTTCACCGTTTACACTCACATTCGTTGGTATCAGGTCCGGACCGATGACAAAATGTAGCAGAAATGTGTTGTTGTACTCGTTGATCTCCGAAGTTGTATTGGAAGAATCAACGTACACGAGAACATAGTGGTGCCCCGGCTGGTTCGGCGGAATCCACGTTCCTGTTTGTTGACCCGAGTTCCCACCCGCAGGTAAACCAGGAAGTGCGGGTACGTTATCGAACTCAAACCCTATAGTGCGGGCAGCATCGCTGTTATAACATGAGATCATATATGTTATAGAGGCATTCACACCTGAAACGCCCACATTCGTACAATTGACACCGATGATGACCGGCACACCGGGCGTGACATTCCAAACCAGGGATTCATCCCATGCGTATTGACCATCTACAGTAACATAGCCTGGTATGTAATCTGGAGCCACAATAAAGTAAATGGTTATGGTGTTGTTCGTCTCGTTTAACTCGGAAGTCGAGTTGTCTGAATCCACTGTGACGTTCATGGCGTATACACCTGCTGCATTGGGCGGTATCCAAGTGCCGAGCTGCAACCCGGAAAACCCACCAGCAATCAGACCAGGCAAATCCGTGACATTATCGAATCTTGTACCGTTCAATGAAAACGATATGTTGTAGAGGATCGTTGGTGCCACACCTGTTAGACCTATATTCATGGTCTCGACACCAATATTCACTGGAATTCCTGCCCCCACAGGAATGGGATTAAAAGGATCTGGGACGGGCACAGGTACTCCGTCCACTTCCAGATTTGTTGGTATGTAATCAGGCCCAATAACGATATGAAGAACGAAAGTATTGTTGGTCTCGTCCAGCTCCCAAGTTGAATTGCCGTAATCTATCGTTATTATTATGTAATAGTCCCCAACCTGGTTCGGTGCCGTCCAGGTTGTGGTGTAATGCGAGGACGTGCCTCCAGCCGTTATGCCTGGTATGTTGTATTTCACATAAAACGGGTTGAGTGGATCCGTTGAGTTGGCAAAGGAGATGTTGAATAAAATGCTTGAACCGCTGACACCCACGTTCGATGCGTTCACACCTATGATTATCGTATCCCCAGCACTCACATTCCAGCCCTTATTCGGATCATTTGCATCGGAGCCGTTTACAGAAACATTCCAAGGTATGTAATCCGGCCCCACCCTGAAATGCAGGATGAAGGTGTTGTTCCATTCCACAGATTCCGAGGCGTCGAAATGGGAATCCACTGTGATGTTCACGTAGTAATCACCAGGTTGATTGGGTACCTCCCAGCCTGCAGTGTGATGTGAAGTATTTTCCCATACATTCAAGGGTCCTAAACCTGTGAATACCACAAACGGTGTGCCGTTATTTACACCCCCTGAGCTGCAATTCCAGAATGTCATATTGAACTGAACACCAGTGGGCGAGGCCCCTACATTTGAAGCATTTGAACCGATGATGATTATGTCCCCTGAGCTTGCATACCAAATCACAGTGGGGTCATTTGCATCGGTACCGTTAACGGATATATTGATCGGTATCAGATCAGGGCCTACTACAAAGCATATCACGAAGGTGTTGTTGGTTTCGTTGAACTCGTAGGTATTGTTGGCTATGTCGACATAGATCGTAACATAGTAGGTACCTGCGATGGGCGGGGCGGTCCAGTATCCCCCGGTAACAAAGGAGGTATTCCCAGGCTCCCAAGAAGCGTTCAGCTCTGGGGCGGTGGTATTGTAATAGGGCTGGTTCAGCATCATGCCGTCGATTGTGCTGTTGTAGAAACCCACCCATATCGTACCTCCAGTGGGTGAAAAACCGACATTTGTGGCGTTCGCGCCTATAGGAATGGTTTGGCCGAGACCTACGGGTATGGGCGTTGAAGGGGAGTTGGTCAAAAATATGCCATTTGCGGTCACATTCGTCGGTATGATATCAGGCCCAACTAAAACCCTGAGCACGTATGTGTTGTTGGTCTCGTTGAGCTCTGCAACTGTACCACTGCCATCAAAGCCGAAATCCACTGTGAGGTTGATCCTGAACTCACCGGGGGCGGGAGCGTACCAATCAGCAGTGCATGTGCCATTTACAGCCCCGTCAATTGCTCCCACACTGATGTTGGAAAAGACATAGCCGCTGTCGTAAAACGGTAGGCCTATTGGTGTGAAATCGATTATGGAAACCTCATAAAAAACAACATTGAATGCTGTGGGACCTGTGGATGTGGCGCCCACATTTGTTAAATTTATCTCGATATGTATCCATTGCCCCGGAGCTGGTAGGATTATAGGCGATATCTGCGGCCAATCTGGGTATCCTATTCCATCCACGGTGACATCTATGGGTATGAGGTCAGGCCCTACTATAAAATGCAGAATGATTGTATTGTTGGTCTCGTTCAACTCTCGGATGTCGTAGCTGCTATCCACTGTAATGTTGATGTAGTAATCACCAGGTTGAAGAGGTACGGTCCATGTGAAGTTGAGCGTTCCTGTATAATATCCATTGCCAGAGAGATTGCCGTACTCGTTTAAGGGCCCTAGGCTTAGGTTCTCCCAAATAAAGGCTATGGGCTGGCCGTTTGCATCGCTCAACCATGCACTCACATTGAAAGTGCCACCCGTGTCAAGTAGGCCAATATTTGTGGCTTTGAAGGAAATATTGACATCACTTCCTCCCCCAACAGGTATTCCTGCAGGGTAATCATCGGGATTGATCCCATCCACCGTGACATTAGTTGGTATCAGATCCCTTGGCGCTGCGGTTCGCACATCCCACTGCTGCTCAATTTCATATCCACCGCCAGCAAGGTGATTGACTAAGGCATAGCTGTTAGCGGGGTTCGTTGGGTCGTAGGTTGCAGGGAAGAACCCAGGGTCTGAGCCCGTGCCGTTGCTCGTTGCGTTGCCGCTCATCTCGCCCCAGGGTGTGCCGTCCACCTCCACCGCATACGAGGCACCGTCAGCCCATGTGATGTTGTAGTCCTCGTCAGGCAGGACAAAAGAATACCACACCGTGCCATTAACCACGTCGCTGGTTGGGTACCACCCTGTATCAGGATATCTGTTCCAGATCCCAGATGGCCACTCAACCCAGATAGCAAATCCTGTTTGGGATGGAGGGGTGGAACCGTCGCTTAGCCAGATTATGCCAGAAAGATTCTGCTCATCGTTCATTGCACTAACAATTCCAGAAAAAATAACAGTGAGTGTGCTAAAAAGTAGCAATACCATAACAACTAAACTGGACATTCTTCCCTTCATCATAATGTCCCCAAGGCTATTGGCTCTCAGCTATATCCCTGTGAAGGCATAGCTCATATCCTCAGCATGCACATAAACCATATAAGCATTGCCTATACGAACTTCCACGTTATTGATGTTTTCGGGTGCAAACCTCGGATGCCCGCGCCATATCCCGAGACTTCTGTCGTAATAATAGAAAGTATTTGAATCCAGTGTGAACATGTCAGTGCTGTACCCAGCCACATCCTGAGGAGTTTTTGGTTCCGCCTCCAGGGAAATCAGACTGTAGCCTGGGCTCAATTCATATCTCTTAATACCGATGGAGTAAGTGCTGCTTCTTTCTTGAGACCCATCCATGGCTACAACCATGTAGTAGTACTCGTCATCAACAGCGCTTGTATCTGTATAAGTAGTATCGGTTGTAGTGTCCAGAAGATCTAAAGTGTAATCAGTTAAAGAATCCTCTTCCATTCTCGCGGTTCCACGGTAGATTGTATAACCTGTTGCGCCGGTTGCCGAGTCCCATTCCAGGTCTACCTCATTTTCATCCACATCCACCTCTATCACCTCTAGGCTGTCCCGGAAGGCGGTCTCTTCTCCCACACCTCCGATGTATCTGATCGAGGTTGCGGTAGAGCCTGTGAATGTCCATTCAACTCGGTTCTCCATTATATAAATCATATACCCTTCGCCCATTTCCAAGGTGAAATCATCGAGGGAGGAAGGCATGAACTTTGCATGGCCAACCCACTGCTGCAAACTGGTATTATACCTGTAGATCGTATCTTTTCCATCATCGAAAACATCATCGCCCAGTATTTCTGTATCAAGCATTTCGGAGGCTGTCATGTCCTCAAACGGCTCTAGAGGCCTTGCGAAGGTATTGTAGCCCTTATAAAAGGTCATGGTGACCTTGCCTGCGATATTGGACGTGTAACCCATATTGCCAAGGTCATCAACGCCTCTAAGGGCATAGTAGTACTGGTCTTGGTAGTTGGAGTCACCCGGAAGGTCTGCGTCGGTATCGATCCATGTGGTTCTAAGCGGAATGACATTGCCCTCAGGGTCAACATCGCTGGTGTCAACCCACTCACTTGAGAAATCGAAGCCGGTTTTAGTTGTGCTCCTGTAAATAAGGTAATACGCGATATCATCATCAGGAGAGGGCTCCCATTCCAGTATAACATCTTCACCATCATCGCTTATTCTCAATCTCAGGACCGGTGGTAAAGGAGGTTCAATATCGAAGACACCAAGAATAAATAGGTCAATGCTACCTGTAGGCCCTTCATTTCCCAGTAGGTCGTATGCCTTGAATTCTATTGTGTGGTCCCAGTAACCATGATCTGCCAAGTCCAAGTTGAAGGCTCCTGCATAGTTCTGCCATGATGTCCAGGTGGAACCGTTTATCCTTACTCTGTACTCTAGAGAGCTCCAATTGACTCCGCAGCCCAAACCATCATCCGCCTCAAGGGTGAATTGTGTTGAGAAGTCCACATTGTACGCGTTTTTCTCAGTGTTCAGGTCATCCTGACCGCCGAGTATGCTCGTTATAGGGCCGTTGTTATCCAAATAGATATGGTACTGCCCTGTATCGGTTTCGATATTATTCAGCCAATCCACACTTCTATACTCGATTATGTAGTTTCCGTCATCCAAGGTATCAGTGAGGGTAAAGGTCTGTGCTGGTAACCAATTTGTGATTGGGGTGGTATAGATATCCAATACCCTGTACTCAGAGTAATTCACACCGCATCCTGGCCCGTCATCTGCAGAAAATCCAAATATGGTTGTAGAGGTGATATTCCATGTATCACTATCATCCACTCTGTATTGGGGACCTATCGGATAAGTATCAGGAATGGTTGTTGTGGGTGGGGTATTATCCAAATACACGCTCTCATTGAACGGTTGATTGTTGCCAAGTCGATCATAGCTGCGGAACTCTATTATGTAGATGCCATCATCTATCCATGACGATATGTTCCATGAGAACAGGTAGGTGAACCAACCGGAATCATATGTGATATCGTAGTAGTGATAGCTCGTGTAATCAAGCCCACTGCCTATACCATCGTCAGCCCAGAAATCAAGGTTGGTCGCATAGGATACGTTCCATAAATGGGTCGCATTTATCCTATACTTGGGATCACCAATTATCAACATCGCATCAGGCGGCGTGTCGTCCACGAATACGTTTATTGAATCTACGGGCCCCCAATTTCCAAGGTTGTCCATGGCTCTGAATTCTATAGAGTAGTTGCCCTCACCATCAAAAGCGAAGAAGGGATAGTCTGTCGCGACATCAAATGTGATGTCCGCGGTCCATCCACTCGTATTCCCTGTGTCTGTATTGGTTATCCTGAACTGAATCATCGATTGGTTCACTCCGCTTCCTTCCGCTTCAAAGGCATCCAGCGTTAAAGGCGTTGAGGAGGTTATGAACCAGTCAAAGGAGGGATCTGGGTGGGTGGAATTGGGATCGCCAACGATTATATTTGTTACGGGTCCAGTGTTGTCGAGGTAAATCAATTCCGTATTCAAGGGTTCCATATGGCCGAGGTTATCGGTGCTGTTGTAGTATATTAGGTAGTAGCCGTCGTTTCCGGATAGGTAAATTGCACCCGTGTATTCGGTCCAATCGGGTACCCAACCCCCAGAGTCGATATTCCAAATCCTGTAGTAAATGCCCGCCACTCCAGATGCATTATCTATACCTATGATACTCGTTCCTAACGGATGATCAACAGCGGTGAGCGTTATCGGAGCCGAAGAAGTGATATTCCAAGGATCTAAGCCAGTAACCCTGTACTGTGGGGTACCTATCGTTATTGTCGTCAATGGCGATTGATCGTCCACGATCAAGATCTTGTACCTCGTTACCTCTTCTGCACCCACAGCGTCTGTGCTGTTGTATTCGATCCTGAACGTGCCTTCACCCCACATCATTTTGAAGTTTCCTCCTAGGATTGTATAATTTTTCCAGCCCTGGGCTTCAGAGCCGTTCGTCAGATTTATGATCCTGTACCAGGTGAAGAACGGCGGGTTCGGGCCGAGCACCGTGAAATTGAGGTCTGTGGTGCTGTCAATATACCATACCGTGGTGTTGTATATATGGGTTGGATCCGAAGAGTGAAGCGTTGTAACAGGTATGGGTGTGATATTGATTATCAGCGTGAAGGTATTGTTGAACTCGTCAAGCTCCAGGATTCTGCCATAAATGTCGATGGTGCCGTTCCAGTCTATGGAAATGTTGATGTAGTACATGCCCAAGACCATTGGATTAGGCCACACACCGGAAACTGTTGCGGTCCCGCCTGCATTGATGGGAGGCAGATCAGCCTCCCAGAACTTGTCGTCGTTCGATCCGCCCACTCCGCTGATGTTATGGAAGGTGACGTTCGTGCCGATACTCATATTCACGCCACCAACATTTCCAACAGTTATCCATATGATGATGTCCTCGCCTAGGGGAACATCAACGATATCAGAAACATAAGGAGGAATATTTACGAAATCCGCTACGCTTGTGCCCGCGACCTCCACACTCACCTCATCAGGTGTAAGATCCGGAGCGTCCATTATAAGATGGAGGATAAAGAAATTGTTGCCTTCGTCTATTTCTGATACATTGCCTCCATAATCCACCGTTATGTTGATGTAATAATCAAGGATGCCCTCGAACAGGGGTGCGGTCCAGTCGAAATTCACATCCAGCGTTACCTCTCCTGAGAGAATGGGACCCAGGGCATCGCTATTGAAAAATGAGATATTACCTCCAGTATCCCCTGTTGCACTACAGTTCGTATACGTTATGTTGAAGTTGAAAACACCAGTGCTTGATGGGCCAATATCTGTTGCATTGACGGTAATAAGGATTCCCTGGTCAGGTGTAACGATTATATCAATAATCTGCACACCGTTTACATCGGTTATTAAGATCCCATCTACCGATACGTTCTGGATCCATAGGTCTGGTGCCACGACGAAACGTATGGTGAAGTGGTTATCGATTTCATTGGATTCTTCAATCAGGCCTTCATAATCCACTGAAATATTTACATAGAAATCTCCACTTTGATCAGGAGCCTTCCATGTCCAAGTGGCATCCTCGGTTAGATTCTCATCAGGGGAGAAATCGGGGAGCACAAACTGAGCCGGAACGATGAACGGATTGCTATCTCCGATTATTGGAGAGCCTGCGATAGACACATTATGAAGAGCGATATTGAAGGTCCCTGTGGGAGAATAACCGCTGTTTGTTGCATTCGATGTTATGGTAACCACCTCACCAGGACCTACATAATAAACGCCCCATTCTGTGTAAGGATTACCATCGATTTCCACACCCCAGGGCTCCAGGTTTGGACCTACCCTGATTATGAGAACTACAAAATTGTTCGATTCATTAAATTCGGGAATGTTGGAACCCCAAATATTTGGACCCCAATCCACAGATATGTTGATCCAGTAATCGCTGATTACATTGGGAACATACCACATGAAGGTCAATTCAATTTCATGCTCTGGCTGCCCAGAGCCGTTCAAAGGCCCTTGGCCCGTCCAGAAAATCACGGGGTCATTAATATCGATGGGGTCACCGTTGATTGAGGAAGCGTTCCAGACCGTAATGTTGAACATATCCGGTGTAACCACGAAACCAAGATTGGTTACATTGAAGGTTATGGTTAACCAAGTATCTGGTGTAGCAGGATAGCCCGTTGCGTTGTAATTTCCCATATAATATTCCCCATTAATGGTGATATTGACAGGGGCCAAGTCTATTGGCGCTACGGTTCTAACATCCCACTGCTGCTCATTCTCATAGCCTCCGCCGCCCATGTAATTTACCAGGGCAAGTTCGTTTGCTGGGTTAACTGGATCGTACGTCGGAGGGAAGAACCCGGGATCTGTCCCTGTGCCGTTGCTGGTGGTGTTGCCATCGAGTTCCCCCCAAAGCGAGCCATCAACCTGAACCTTATAATCGTCTCCATCTGCCCATGTAAGTCCATATCCCTCATCAGGGAGGACATAAGAGTACCAGTATAGGCCATCAGCGCCTATTTCTGTGTATATGCGGTCTTCCCCTGCAACCACGTCCGGAAATCTGTTCCAGACGCCGCTGTGATTCACCCATATGCAAAATTCAGCTTGGCTATCCGAAGGTGTACCATCGCTCTTCCATACGATACCTGTTACGTTCTGCTCTTCCAATGCAGCGCTCACGTTGCCCATGAAGACAACGGTAAAAATCGTTCCAATCAATAGTACAACCGACCAAATGCTAAGAGCCTTTTTCTTCATGTGTACAACCCCCTCACTAACGAAGTTGTTTATAATCTTGGTATGTTATTCCAGATAAGCCTCCCATATCGATGTTTGTGTATTATAGAAGGTCACATAGACATGTATAAATATTAGAGTATATATGTCTTTCTCTACATAGTTATAGATAAGAGATAAACTGTACTGGTAATTCTGATTCAGCGGTCAATGAATGCCGAAACATTTGTGAGGACATTAAATGAAAAGGCGTGAAAGAAAGTGGACCAAGGTAAAACTGATGGAGGACCCTCAACAACATCCCATACTTGCTCTTTGGGACATACCAGAGGTTCTTAAAGTCATCAAAAAAAGAGGAGAGAACGGGCTACATTTCAACGATATGCGATACCTGCGGTGCAGGGATTACAAGAAAATTAAGAGACCGCCAAAGGATTGGAGCATTTTTTCAGAGAACACGTTGAGGAAAATGAGGGAATACAACGATTATACGATCCTTCAAAAAGATATCACAAAGCTATGCGACATAGGGTTTTTAAGAAAAAGATCCAGGGGGTACTACACCCATGTGGAAAGACCTGTAATGCGATACATACGGGATATCAGCCTTTCTGCAAGAAACCTCGTGGGCTCGGGTGAGGAGTGCGATATTCTTGCCAGTGAGGCATTTGAATTGTCAGAGGATGTGGAAAACGAATGTGAACACATTTTTCACAAAATTCTGGAGGCTCGTGCAAGCTCATTCGAGTCAAAGATTAGGAGTTTCTGGAACGAGCTGGAATCGTCTGAATTGGATATCCCGCAGAAGATCATTCTTAGGGGCGAACTTTATCCTTTCACACGATATGAGGGGCTCAAAAGACTCATAAAAAAAGAATGCCTGATCACCACCGAGAAGGGCAGGGAGGCATTCGATATCTCCCCATTCAAAAAAAGGAATGCCGAGAAGATGAGAGAACTGATTGAAATCACCAAAAAGTACTCTAAAGAATTGGGAGCGCACGCTGTCAAATACGCCATGGGCATGTACTCTTATCCAAACATATTCACAGAGGATTACATCGCAAAAAAGGGCAAGGATTTCAAGGATGAGCTTGCGCCCTACATAAGTAGATCCCAAGCCCTGCTTTCAGAGTTCGCAAAACCGTGCTATGTTGTCTTAGCGCCCAGGCAATGAAAGGCAGTAAGCTTTTAATAACTCAACCTCTATTCTGTCTCTTCATCCTCCCATTGAGCTGGTTTTTTCCTCCTTTTTAAGAATAGAATCGCAAAAATAATAATTATCACAATTATTACAATGCCCAATACCATGAAGAAGATGGAGTTATCTATGGTAGGCAGGAAATCTGAGTTATCACCAACTCCGTCTCCGTCGGTGTCCCACCATTCGTTTGGATTATCGGGAAAGGCATCGGAAAAGTTGCCTGAAGGATTATCACCCCAATCATCCCCGTCCCTATCATTCCATTGGGTTGGCTCAGTTGGAAAGGCGTCTGGGTTGCTGCCCGAAGCATTGTCACCGTAACCATCCCCATCTGCATCGAGCCACTGTGTTTCATCGCTTGGAAAGGCGTCAGGGTCATTGCCTGAAGCGTTGTCACCGTAGCCGTCACCATCGCTGTCAAGCCATTGCGTTGAATCGTACGGAAAGGCATCCGGGTTATTGCCTGTTTTGTTATCGCCGTAGCTGTCCAAGTCGCTGTCGAGCCATTGAGTTGGATCCCCTGGGAAGGCATCCGGGTTGTTGCCGGTTTGGTTGTCACCGTAGCCATCGCTGTCACTGTCAATCCATTGTGTGGAGTCATCAGGAAAGGCATCCACCTCGTCAAGAAAGCCGTCAGCATCCCTATCCGGATGGACGATGACTGTTATCTCTCTGTTCATGTTCATTGTTACCTCCGGTGCCGCATAACCGAAGGATGTGGAATTGAATGCTGTTATATTGTATGGAGCGTGGTAAATCCTAACCGTTCGATTCTGCTGATAATGTGTTAATGCAATCCATTTCGCATAACCATTAGAATTTGTAACATACCTTTCATCAAAGCTCTCGTTGGTTTTATCCCTCACCTGTACAATTATATTGGGAACAGGGGCACCTGACTCATCAACCACTTCAACTTGTAGATACCACTGTACAGTTAAACTCGATGTGGAACCGTCATCTTCAAAAAATATCTTGTCGTCGTCAAAGCTCGTGTTGATGAGTGTAACATCCGCATAACCCAATGCCCCTTCCCCCAATTTTATATCATAAGACTCTGAATTCTGCAACGTACAGTTCACGATTGTGGCAGAAGAATAATCGAGCACTTTCACGGCTATATCATTGTCTGAAATTATGTTGTTTAAGAGCAAAGCGCTGCTATGATCGAGAATTCTCACCCCCTCAATACCACCAGAAATCCAGTTATTTTCTATGAGGTTGTTCATAGATTCTTTGATATATATGCCGAGATTGCTGTACCCAGAGATATTATTGTTGTAAATCAAATTGCCGTGAGCGCTGGTATCAATGAGAATCGACTCGTTAAGGGAAATAATCGTGTTGTTTTTAATGGAATTTGATCTTGAGTTATCACCGATCTTCAAACCTCGGTAACTCCCTGATATATTGTTCTCCTCGATCAGGTTTTCCTGACCAGAAAAAAGTCCAATTCCATATGCGGTGATATCTAATCCCGAAATATCATTACCAGTAATTTGGCAGTGATTGCATGAGGAAATCCGAACATTATAAAAGTTGGCACCCTTGACCGTGAAACCGCTGATACTCACATAATCAGTGGATTCTATCTGTATTCCGCGGGTTTTACCTGTTGCATTGATGAGCGTTGTGTTTCTGTCCTCGCCTATCAGTGTTATTGTTTTACCTATTTTAAGCGCATCAGTTCCATCGAAATTCTCGTTGTACTCGCCCGAATGAACATATATCGTATCACCAGGGTCAGCGAGATCAATTGCGCTTTGTATGGTTGCCGAGTCGTTCCCTGGACCAGAGCCAACATGGAGAGTTGCAGCCTCCGCCTTTATCGTCATTACATTAAAGCCCATGTCAACGATTATTAAGGCACTCATTAAAATCGTGAGCACGGTCAATATAGCTTTTATCCTCCTCATCAGGATCCCTCGTTTCGGATTGTTATTGCGGTTCTGTATATAAACATTTTTCGTCCCATTATTATGGCCCAATTAATAAATCAGGGTGGAAGGATGAGGGAGGAGGGTGGGTCTGGTAAGACAAACCTATGAAATAACAAAGAAGCATTACCAGTGTCCAGTTCTCCATCTTCTGAACAGCTCCATCCTATAGAATATCTCTCTCAGAATCGATCCTCCGATTCCCCTTGGACTTACCTTATAAAAATCCACCTTGTCTCCATTCTTGATGTCCTTGAATACATGCTCTATCGCCCTGTCGCCAAAAACCACCATGGCATACCTGCGGAAGAGATCGGTCTTCATCCTTCTCCTGAACATATCTTTCCACAAATTATCGTAATCCTTGTCCTCAACTGTCGCCTTGGCAGCCAAATAGCCCGATTCCAGGGCATAGTTCATGCCAAAACCCCTGAACACATCCTGGAAGCCAGCAGCCTCGCCGACATAAAGCGTATTGCCTTTCACCGCGCTCTTTGGATAATCGAAACAGCCAAAACCCCCGAAGGTCTCTGTGGGTCTTCTATCACCCACGATATCCCGGAGAATTTTTCTTTCTTTTACCGCCTTGAAGTAAAGCCTTTTCGTGTTCTTCACAAATGGCTGGGAGGTGCAGTTCACGATTTTAAATCTCCCCCCAGGTAAAGGTGTGATGTAGAGGTACCAGCCTCTTGGAGAGTATCTGTCATCGTGCAGGTAAAGGAATTTATCCCTTGGAAAATTGAGATCTTCATAGACACACCCGAAGGCCAGCATGTCGCATCTGAAATGCCCTGTGGCAACGATATCAACACCTGATCTTCCCATCTTCTTGTCAAAATGAAACTTCACATCCAGTGATTTAGCTTGTTTGAACAACCCGTATTCAAGAGAGTCCTTGCCTCCCCTCAACACCAAATCCATTGGCTCTTTTAACATGACATCAATGTCCCTTGTCCTGGTGCACAGAAAGGCCTTTTTCAGTCTGAGCATTTCGAACTCAGGCTCGAGGTTCAAGGATTTCAGGTACCCCATGGGATCGCCGTGAGTCCTCAACAAACCTTGATAATTGGGCCTCAGGTGCTGCCCCACATCGCTCTTTCTCTCGAAAACCTCCACCTCCTTGCCGCCTTTCGCTAGGTTTATGGCCGCAGATAAACCGCTCAAACCAGCTCCTAAAATCTTTATAGCCATTGTTTCCCTCAAAGAGTGATGACCTGAACATACCAGGTATACACGATTCTGAAATTAAATCAGGAGATCCTCGAACTCCTTCACTAACTCGGGGTACTTAGCACGCACAGCCTTAAGCAACTCCAATATGGAGAGCTTTTCTACCTTGTATTCTGCGATAGCTTCTATGACCTTGTTGAACGTATCATCTGACAAACTAGTGAGCTTTTCTTTGGCCATCCAATTCCTGTACAATTTGTTTTCCAGCTCCTCTCTCCAGCCTTTCTCGTAGCTTGACAGGAACTCGGCTGAGAAGTTCTTGGCTTCAATTGCTTGTGCAGCCACCTTCCCTGCGATCTGACCGGCGATGCCACTGTTCACTATGCCTCCACCTGTCATGGGGTCTATCTGTCGTGCAGCATCTCCTACCAAAAGGATACCATTGCCTACAGTTCTGTCAATAGGAGCGCAAACGCTGACTGCCCCGGCAATATGGGCAATTGGCGTACCTTTGGACAGATTCTCATATTTTTTTACAAAGGCATCCAGGTAGCTTTTGGGCTCCCCTTTTCCCTTGATCTTGACCACTTGCACCCCCAGGCCTACATTTGCCCTGTGCTCGCCTTTTGGGAAGACCCATGCATATGCACCTGGTGCACAGCTGCCCATGTAGAAATCGCTGTAATCGGGATTCACATCCACGCCGATCATGTCGTACTGCAGGCAGGAATAAACATCCTTGGGCTTGATCGTTGTGTCTATGCCAGCCCATCTGCCCACCTGAGATTCGAAGCCATCCGCACCTACCACAATTTTCGCATTTATGTCGAAAAATTCGCCCATATGCTTTGCCTTCACACCTGTTATGAAGCCGTCTTTCTGTTTTACTGCAACAGCGGATGTCTTTACCATTATGTCTGCCCCTGCCCTGATCGCCTGTTTGGCAAGCTCCTTATCGAATACATCCCTTCTGATGACATATCCCACTTCGTTTCCAGCCATGCCCTCTTTCAGCTCTATCTTCATACCGTTCGGTGCAAAGATTCTCGCCCCCTTAACCTCGTTCACGATCCACTTTTTATCAGGTTCTAACCCCATCTTTAACACACCTTTCTTGTCGAGCCCTTCACCGCATCTGATAGGTGAGCCTACCTCTGCCCTCTTTTCGAGCATCAGCACCTTTGCGCCCTTCATTGCAGCATGCTTGGCTGTAATGCTGCCTGCAGGCCCTGCACCCACAACTACGATATCATAATCCAGAGACATCCTTTTCCTCCTATCACGATCAAGTTCATGCTGGTGCCTCGTCTATCGCGCCCACTGGACATGCCCTTACACAGATGCCACATTCGTTGCAATTCTCAAGAAATTCGATCCAGGTCTCGTGCAGAAACATTGCATTCTGGGGGCATGTGCCTACACAAGCACCGCAATGCATGCACATGGTTTTGTCTACGAACACAGAATTACCTCTGCCCAACCAATAGCATTGAAAAATTTAAATGTTTTGTAGCGTTTACTAAGACAAATACAGTTTTAGGACATTAAGTAAAATCTCAGTCTCGGGGAGGAAGTCATGGCTAACCAATCGCTCCTCCAATTCATCCATATCCAAAAATTCACCCTTTTCAAGCTCTTCTTCGTTGAGGTCGATGTCCTCTTTGACCACCACGCCATAGACCTTGACATTCTCCTTTTCCTCAGGGATACGTTTTTTAAAGGATTGTAAGAAAAAGGGCCTTAACTCCAAACCAACCTCTTCCTTCGCTTCCCTGACCACAGCCCCTTCGTAAGTCTCCCCCGATTGAACATGTCCTCCGAGCACGATGCTCCAATATCCGGGAAAGAAATCCTTGGATTGTGTTCTTTTTGTCACGAGCACCTTACCTTCCTCATTGAAGATGAAAAACATCACGCTTCTGTGGATTAGATGCTTAATATGGCATTCTTCCCTTTGGGCTTGGCCGATGATGTTGTCGTTTTCGTCCACTATGTCGAAGAGTTCATTGGGCATGTTTGCCACATCCACGGATTACGATGTAGTCTTATAATTTTTATCAGATATCTTTTATATAATATGTCAGTATAATCTACGCATTTTATATCAAACATCACTACTATAATCGAAACCTATTTAAACACGTTGACTTATTCCCTTTATATGCTCCCCTCAACAGCGGCTATGAAGGAGATCATCCGAGATATGAATCCCTGGTGGGCTTCCGGCTCTGTACCGGGCCACCTTATAGGCATCCCAAGGGAGAGATATCTAACGCAGCTTCATGCGTCTTTAGATGCTCCTGAAATCACAATTGTCACAGGTATGCGGCGCACGGGAAAGACTACTGTCATGTTTCAACTAATCCAGTATCTTATAGAGAGAGGTATGGAGCCCTGCAGGGCACTTTATGTCCAGTTTGACCATCCTCTGCTCAAAAACGTTGATGTCTCCGAGATGCTCAAGCAGCACCGTGAGACCTTCGGTCTGCCTAAAAAGGAAGCTTTGTATATATTTTTCGATGAAGCACATTACCTACAGGACTGGGCACAATGGGTCAAAATCATCTATGACCAAGGAAATGTAAAGGTTTTTATTAGCGGTTCCTCCAAGGCCTTGCTGCTTCCTGAGGCGATGACGCATCTCACAGGGCGGTATTTGACCTACAACATCTGGCCCCTGTTCTTCCCTGAGTTTCTGTCCTTC
>CBDUXN010000003.1:0-49716 GCA_965371185.1 uncultured Thermoplasmata archaeon | reverse complement strand
CTATTATGTATCCCGAAAATGGCGATAAAATAGGAAAAAATGATAGCCCCGGGAGTATTCGAACCTCCGTCGCAGGGCTCCAAAGGACTGCATGATTAACCGCCTACACTACTGGGCAAATCGACTGGCTCTCAAAAACATGGCGGAGGCGTCAATCCATGAAAATGGTTATCCCCCTTTTATCTTTCACTCAAAAACTCTGCCAATTTTATTAGAGCTCTGCTCCGATGGGAGTACCGGTTCTTTTCCTCAATAGACATCTCTGCAAAGGTTCTTTCCTCACCTTCTGGTACAAAAATAGGGTCGTATCCGAAACCGTGGGGGCCTTTTGGCCCACGGGCAATCGTGCCATCCACTCTCCCCTTAAACAACATCGTTTTTGATCCTTCCTCAAAGTATGCGATGCAGGATTCGAAGTGAGCGCTCCTGTCCTCCCTGCCTTCCATCAATTTCAATATGCCGTCCAGGCCAATTGACTTGAACACATAAGCTGAAAAAACACCGGGAAAGCCGTCCAAGGCATGAAGGAAAAGTCCGGCATCCTCGATCATGATCGCCTTATCAACACCTTTTTCTTTTAGGATCCACCCCATGCCAAAGGAGGCCACCTCTTCGAGGCTCGAGGCCTGGATCTCAGGGTAGGAAATCTCCAGTTGCTCAACTTCAAAACCCAAAGGAGAGAGCAGCTTCTCTGCCTCCAGCAATTTTCCTCTGTTCGATGTGGCAAATAGTATTTTTCTCAAGTGTATCTGCCTCTTTTCTCTATCTCCTTAACCTTCTTTATCACCCTATCTGCTTCATCGTATTCCATTTTATACCCTTCTAGCACATGCTCGAACATAGGCAGTATTTCGGAATGCGTGCTCTCAAAGGCCTCCATCAAAAGATGCAGGTCAACACCCTTCGCCTCGATCTCTTTACTCTTACCGCCAAGGCTGAAGTCTATGAAGTAGATTCTACCATTCCTCAAGATCATATTGGATGTGGTGAGGTCGCCGTGAATTAAATCATTCTTATGAAATTTGCCAACACATCTTCCAATATCAATGCAGAAGCTCTGTTGCTCTTCTTCGTCAGCATTATGAAGAGCCTCTTTTATCCTTTCACCATCCACATATTCCATAATGATCTGGCTCTCATTAGTGTCCACATCGTATATGATGGGCGTCGTCACCCCGAAGCTCCTCGCCTCGGCCATCAATTTAGCCTCTAACTTGGTTCTAGCCTCCCTCAGCCGTTTATCTATCTCTGCGCTACGGTAAGTTTTTGGAATACGCCTTTTTATGGCGACCTCTCTCCCACTCCAATCAGACAGATAAATTTCCGCCTCGGCACCGCGTTTTACCAGCTTCACCTCTGCATCACCATCTCAGAAAAATCGAAGGTCCTTAGAATTCTACTGGAATCCAGATAGAGTTCGGTTATCTCTTCCGCAGTCCTTTTATCTATTCCATTGGCTATAAGCTGCTTCCTGAATATGCGGCCAGCCTTTTGAGCATCCTTTTTGAACCGCAGATACGTTCTGCCCAGCCGGAGCATGAGGGGGATGAGGGAGGGAATCAGGGCTCCCGCGAACCTGATGCCTTCACCAGCCTCTCCCCTATTCCTCCTCGGCATGGCGTTCGATCTCCTTCTTGATGAACCCAGGCGGACCGTGGTTATGTCCTGCACCAGCGAACCTGCTGAACACGCCACCTATATTTAAAGTGGACATATACTGGCGTGTCAGCTCAAACGCTTGTTCATCTGTCATACCTGCGTCCTTCAATTCCTTGTAGAAGATTGCAACAGCCACGCCGAAGCGCTTTGCCTGGTCTGGGCCGTACAGCACTCCCGACAGCTCCTTTAAGAGCCCTGGGATCTTCTCGGAAACCACATTCAATATCTCCTTGATTTTTTCGGGGTCTGGCATTCCATGTTCTTCCATTTTTTACACCTCCTTTGGTGTTTGATATTAGTTAAATGTGACCTTTCTATATAGGGATGCCGAGCAGTTGTGACCACTTCCTGAGCACTTTCTCAGATATATGGTAGATTAGCACCGCCCCCTCTCCTCTCTGCTCCACTATGTCCTGCTCCTCCAAGGTCCTTAGCTTCTCCCTTACTATTCTGCGGGATGCGCTGCCCCTCCTGTGCCTCAATGCTTCAGTTATCTGGGAAATGTTCTGTCCGTTTTTGTCTACAAGAACCCTGATGATATCCTTGGATATTGGGTCCTTAACCTCTGGAAGCAGCATATCCGGCGTTATTCCTCCGTGGCGAAGAGCCAAATCCACGAGGCGCAGATATTTCTGGGTCGCCTTCTGCATCTCCTCTATAGGGATCATGAGCTTAGTCATCATGTCCTCAAGCTCGGCGATGCGCTGGCTCAGCTCCTTGATTCGTTCAGGCAGTTCCTCGTCGGTCACAGCTTAGCGAATGATTTTGGGGTTTAAAATGCCTTCGGGGGTGAATGATCACCTCCAACTAACATTCACTTCATCGGTTCTGAATCTCTGTTTGATCACCGTATCCTTGATGTCCATCCTCACTCCAGCCTCATGCATGATAATTCCCATCCAAGCGATCATGGCTCCATTATCGATGCAGAGTTTTTGTGGAGGCACAGCGAATTTGGCATTTCTTGCGGAGGCCATGGTTTTCAGCATACCACAAAGGCGTTTGTTGCTCGCGACACCTCCGCCGAGCAGCACTTCCTCAATCCCTGTATGGGCCACGGCTCTTTCCGTTACCTCTGTGAGCATCGCGAAAGCTGTTTCTTGAATAGAATAACACAAATCCTCCTTCTTCTCGCCGTTATGAAAAAAGTTGAGGGCGGCGGTGAGCATGCCCGAAAAGGATACATCCATGCCCTTGACAGAATAGGGCAACTCCACGAGTTTATCGCTTTTCTCTGCCAGCCTCTCGATCTCAGAACCTGAGGGAAACCCCAATCCTATCTCCCTGCCGAATTTGTCCAGCATGTTCCCAATGCCAATATCCAGAGTTTCTCCAAAAACCCTGTACTTCCCATTAGAAAACGCTATTATCTGTGTGTTGCCCCCAGATACATACAACAGCACCGGGTTTGAGCAGTTCTCCGTCTCCGTCCCGATTTCCAGATGCGCCACGCAGTGGTTAACTCCAACGATTGGAACGTTTAAAGTGATAGATAAGGCTCGGGCTGCGGTGGCGATCGTTCTTAAACACGGCCCTAAACCTGGCCCTTGGGAAAAGGCAACAAGGTCAATCTCCTCATATTTGAAACCTGCCTTCTGAACCGCCTCTCTGATCAGGGGAACGATATTCTCGGCATGGTGGTTTGCAGCCTCCCTTGGATGGATTCCCCCTTTCTTTGGACGGTACATCTTCATCAAATTGGTATGGATATTGCATTCTGAGTCAACAACACCAACACCCACCGTATGGGCCGTGCCTTCGATGCCTAAACAGAGCATACTTGAAAATGGTGTTTGGGATATAAAAGGATATCACTCTGTGTAGTCAGATAGGTATCTTCCGACCCTCACATCTCATCAGGTGCCTCGATTCCCAGACAGAAAAGGGAATTTTTCAGCACTATCTTTGCGCTATCAACCAGTGCAAGCCTGGCCTTTCTGAGGGAATCATTCTCACAGCCAAGAACAGGACAATCCCTGTAGAACTGGTTGAAAAGTGAGGCTAGGCCAAAGGCGTATGAGGCCATTGCATGCGGTTTTCGTCCTTCAGCACACTCCCTTACTGTCTCAGGGAATTTCGCCATCTCCTTTATCAGGGTAATCTCTGAAATATGCTCAAGAAGCGTTGGATCGTAATCATCATACCTTTCAACCCCTTGCTCCTTGGCCTTCCTTGAAATACTGCACGCTCTGGCGTGTGCATACTGTATGAATGGGGCGCTGTCTCCCTCGAAGTTCAAGGCATCCTCCCATCTGAAAACGATCTTCTTCTCCGGCTGCACGTTCACTAGATTATATCTAACAGCTCCTATGCCAACGATCTCCGCAATTTTTCTAACCCTGTCATCAGAAATATCTGACCTTCGCTTTTTAACCTCTATTTCAGCCCGCTCGACAGCTTCATCCAATAGGTCGTCCATGAATACTATTCCCTTTACTTTACCATCTTCACTTCGTGTTGCCTTTCGTGTAGACATTCTTCCTTCAGGGAGTGTAACAAAGGAGTAGAATATTATCTCAGGAGCTTTTTCTGCGCTTAAAATTTCAAGGCCAATTCTAACCTGCTCAGCTTCTAATTTATGATCCTCTCCAAGAATGTTGATGACATCATCGCAGTGCTCGAATTTCCAGAGATGGTAAGCTATATCTCTTGTGGCATAAAGCGAAGTACCATCACTTCTAGTGAAAAAGAACCTTTTTACCCCACCTTTAACACCAAACTGCTCAAGGTCGATATTAAATGCACCTTCTTCTTCACTGCAGTATTCACTTTTTTTCAATGCTTCTATGACCCTATCAACGCTACCGTCCTGCACGAACCGGGATTCGCTAACATATCTATCCACATGAACATTGATCTTAGCAAGAGTGGAAATTATATCCTCATCCATGACCATTCTAGTGTCCTTCACCACCTCTTCTATGGTTTCAGTGTGACCGTCCTCTAATCTTTGGAGCATATCCTTGATTGCTTCTAATCCATAAGACGTGGTCGCCAACTTGCTACCCCATTGATAAGGTCCAAGTGAGTCGTCATCACTTGGTCTAGAATCCCACATTTTAATACCATAAGAAAGCGTAACCGCCTGTTTTCCCATATCATCCACATAGTACTGCGTTTCGATCTCGTATCCAGCCTTTCTAAGTATCCTAGCCAGCGTATCCCCTATAATGGGGTTTCTCGCCCTTCCGATGTGCAGTTTATCTGTGGGATTGGCGGAGGTGTGCTCCAGTACGATCTTTTTATTTCTTGGCGGTGAATCTCCATATTCATCCTTCAACACCAGAACAGCCTTTAAAGTCATCTCAGACAATTTTGTTGGATTTATATGGAAATTGACATAAGCTCCAACATTCTCCCATCTCTCAATAGTCTCCATGGGGGCGAGTTGCTCAGATATCTCCGTGGCTATGACTTCCGGTGCTTTCTTTGCCACCTTCGCAAGAGAAAAACATGAAAGAGAAATATCGCCGAGATTTTCTGGGGGGGTCTCAAGCTCCAGCTGCACACCTTCATAGCCTAGCTTTTTTGATATCTCTCTCAACGAATTTAGAACCTCTTTTTTACAAACCCCTAACGGATCAAGGATCTCCATCTATATGCCCCTTCCTTTGTTTCACTATCATGTCATGGCAACCTTGTACCTCATCACACCTCCAAGACCGCTAAATGCCCTGAGGAACATCTCCCCTTCCTCTGAATCGGACGATATCAGCTCAACGGTGGTGCCGTAGCCCTCCCCAATTTTGATGAGATCTTCTATGATATCGGAGTCTTCCACGATCTCCAAGGAGGATTGACAGTTAGGGCAGCTACCCGGGGAATGATGTTCCCCTGAAACGGTTCTCTCCCGGGAGTAACTGCAGCTTCTGCATGAAATTTTTATTCTCCGCTTTCTCAGGGCTTCAGAAAGTAGAAGCATATCCATTGCCCCGAGCTTGAGGGCGTTCAGCACCTCCTCCTCTCCATAAACAGCCAAACCACCATCTGGTTTCCTTATCTCGTCGAGGAATCGCTGCAGCAGTTTCTTTTCCTTCATGAGCTCTATTCCCGACAACCTCTCCTTCGCCTTCTCCATGATCTCCTTTAGACCGTATTCATCAGTATAGCCAGTGTCAAAAGAATCGACGATCTTCTTCTTCAGTTCATGATGTAAATAGTCCCTTTCCATGAAGAACACTTTTGTGGAACCTGGACCCCCTATGAGCAGTCCTTTCAGTTCCTTCTCAGTTAGAAATGTATCGTTCGCCAGGTCTCCGACCTTCTTGAAGAATTCATGGGCAGCGATCTCTATCAGCCTTTCGAACCTTCTCTGGGATTGTCCCCCTCTACTGTGCTTACTGGGTACGAGCGATTGAAAGTTTTTCACTGTTGATATTCTCTTGCCTCTTAAATAACCGATGGTCGCCTCGCTTCTGTCCATTACTATCAGACCGTAGACATCCTTCTCCGCAAGCATCTCCTCCAGCGGTTCTAGGTAGAACGACGAATCGCATCTGTAAAGAAAGGTTATGATCTTATCTGGGGGTTCGATGATGTGCGAAACCATCTCCGTTTGATCGCCTGCTATGGCGGTATGGCCAACAAAGAACACCATGCCGTTTCCAGGTGGGCGTTTGAAAGCCTTCAGCCTGTTCGTGATGGATTCTATGGCGGCCATCACGTTCTTTTTCGTGCTCTTGGATTTTATGTTGGAGGATTGGGAATACTCGTTTCGCAGATATGCCGTGACCTCATGGATCTGTCTGGTGGGCGGGATGTAGAGGGAAATAAGCTCAGTGGCTCTACCGCTGAGGGAGCGCAGTTCTTCAAGTTTCCTTTTGAATTCGTATCGTGCCAACACTTCCTTCTCAACCATGGGCTTTCCCCACCGAATTTTTGCCTTTGCAAGGATATTATTTATAATACAAAACCTATAACTCTCTTAGTCCTTAT
This sequence comes from uncultured Thermoplasmata archaeon, assembly GCA_965371185.1. Lineage (GTDB taxonomy): Archaea > Thermoplasmatota > Thermoplasmata. The sequence continues at coordinate 43,122 of CBDUXN010000003.1, read as the reverse complement.
GTAAGTTGTGGCATCAGGTCATACAGAACTGGGATTTAAATATTGGGTAATAGATTAAATATGCAGGTGCTGACATGAACAAGGTGGTTATTTCAATAGGCGGTTCCGTACTCGTTCCAAGTGACAATGATGTGGACTACATGAAGTCCTTTGCTGAGCTTCTCAAAGATCTTTCAGCGGCCCGCAGACTCTTTGTCGTGACTGGCGGGGGGAGGATAGCAAGATATTACATCAATTTCGGCAGGGCCCTGGGTGCTGAGGAGTCTTATTTGGATGAATTGGGTATCGAAGTTACACGATTGAATGCAAGATTACTGATAAAGACCCTTGGTGATATTGCCTATAAGAAACCTGCAACGGATTTTGAAGAAGCCGCCTCGGCGGGAAACTACTACAGGGTTGTTGTGATGGGTGGTACAGAGCCAGGTCACACCACTGACGCGGTATCTGCCATGCTTGCAGAAAGGATGAATGCCGTCAGATTGATAAACGCCACAAATGTTGACGGCGTGTACGACTCGGATCCAAATAAGAATCCAAATGCAAAAAAATTCGATAGGATGTCCTATGAGCAGCTCATCGAATTATCATCAAAGACAGAGCACACCGCAGGGCCGAACGTGATTTTCGATCCAAAGGGGATCAAGATAGCAGCCAAACATAAAATCCCTCTTCTATTTTGCAACGGAAGGAACCTGGATGCCTTGAAAAACGCGATATTGGGGGAGGAATTCGAAGGTACGAGGGTGGACTGAAACGACAATGTTTTATATGTTGATTCCGTATATCTCTTACAATAGAGGAAGGTGAATAACATGGTTTATTGTCCGAATTGTCGGAATCCAGTGAGTGGAAACTTCTGTCAAACTTGTGGTAAGAATATCGTGCCCGTTTATACTCAATCCCCACAACCGATACATCCCATGGTAGGGCCACCGCCAATAGGACGAGACGGCACGGTTATTATAGTAATTGCGACCATTACTGTTGCTGTTGTTATGATTATAGCTGCATCGTTCGTAATTTTCTCCGGGCTCGATGAACCTGGATACATTAATGGTGAAGCAACCCCCAGGGCGAATCTCAATTTTTTAGAAAATCCAGAGACATCTGGCGAGTACTTAGGGACATTCGATAGCTCTGTAAGGCTGGACATACTTGACATCAGGGTGTACGATCACTCAAGGGACGAAAGCATTATTCTCAGCCTAGACAATGAGACATTCGCACAAATCCAGGGCGGATTGAACATTACTTATACGAACGCTAACACCAACGGCAAACTGGATATGGCAGACCTTATTCTCATTCAGGGTGGAGCCCCTGGTGACACGATAACCATCATTTACATACCAACTGGTGGAACAGTCGCGAAAACCACGTTGACCTAAGCTCCCCTTCTTATAATATGGCGTCCTCCCATTTCCCCACAAAAATTATATGTACATAAACCACGATATCAACACAAATGGAGAAGGAGTAATGAGAAAAATCAAGAGCGGCGTGGTGGGTTTGGACTCGCTGCTGGACGGCGGGTTAAACGAGAACTCGACGACGGTGGTCATAGGCACCTCGGGAGCAGGCAAGACCACGTTCGCAGCGCAGTTTTTGAGGAGGGGGTTGGAGCGGGGAAACGATGCATTGTTCGTGAGCTTGGATGAGAATCAGGATCAGATCATAAAGGAAGCTGTGGAGATGGGGTGGTCTGATATCCATGATTACCTCGAGGACGGCTCCCTGGTGTTCATCGATGCCAGCGGCAAGAAGTTTTCCAAGTTCATCAGGCATGAATTGCCAACATTCGTTGAAGAATGGAAGGGTTCAGAGTCGAGGATCGTTGTCGATCCTCTGACACCTGTTATTTGGTCAACAGAAGGAAGATATGAGCAGCGTGAATTGCTCATGCTCCTTCTCAAAGAAACGAAGAAGATCGGTACCGTGGTGTGCACCCTGGAGGAGCACGGTGCAAGAGGGGACCTATCTGGTAATGAGATCGTGATCCCGATGTACCTGTCAGATTCTGTGATCCATTTAAAGTATTCACGAACCGATGGTGTGACCTCCAGACTTTTAGAAATTATAAAATGCAGGAACAGCAGACACAGCGCTCTCTCGCATCCGTATACCATCGTTAGAGGCTTCGGTTTACTGGTGCAGGGAAAAGCGTTGAGGAAGAGTAAAACAAGGAACGCTCCGGAGGAACTGAAAAGGCATTTGCGAGAATATGAGAAGGCCTTCTCAAAGAGGGTCTGGAACAATATCATAACTTCTTTGGACAACCTTAACGATGAGGATTTCGAGGATGTTGATCTGAACCAATTGGTAGATGATCTGGTAACCACCTACAGCGAGGAAAAGGATGTGAATGCCAAGAAGAATGGTTGATGCATTCAAAAAGGAGATAGAAGAGGATACTGAGCCCCCAAAAGGCCCTGGAGAACCTGTAAAGACAACATTGACCATGAACCCAAGGAGGCAGGAGATCCTTCAATATCTATGCAGATATCCCTGCAGCAGACTCTCCAAAATAGCTAAGGAATTGGAATTGAGCACCGCCGCGACAAAATGGCATCTTGAAAGACTGGCCGAGAAGGATTTTGTCACTGAGGATGACATAAATGGTAATATGGTTTATTATCCAACGGATATGATCGACGGTAATGATGTTGAGATATTCGCAGCCCTCAACCACGAACGGGCAACCCCCATCTTGAGGAGCATACTCTCAAAATCAGGGATTAAGCAGAAGGACCTTTACGAGGAAGTGCAGCTGAATCAAAGAACGGTTGTAAGGCATGCATCCGAACTGGAAAGGACAGGTTTGATAGAGAGCATTCAGGACGGAAAATTCAAACGATATTATCCTACAGAGCTCATCAAGAAGATGGAGGGTGATTACAAAAAGAGGGCGGCAAAGTTTAGAAAGGGTCTACTCAAGTTATTGAAAAAGGATGGAGTGAGCCCGAAAGTCGTACGCAGCACAGACAAAGCTCTGCATGTGAAGATAACCGCGGGAGAGAAGAAGAGTGTGCTGGAGCTGAGCACTCGGCCTTTTGCCTCGGTTCTTGAACGATACAAAGGGCTTTAATTGCTTTTATGGGTGTTTTGCGGTTTTATCCGGGTTAAGTCCTATTGCAAAGTCTTTTTAGTTTGTATTCTTATTAGGGAAATGTGATTTAAAATTGAGAATGTAGTAGTTGATAAACCATGTCAGTAAATCAGCTCAGATTGGATACTTTAGATGCCCCTTTTGTTACGAGAAATCTGTTTACAAGACATTTCTTATTGAGCAGATTACCAAAGCATCCTGTTTGGAAATCCTTACTTCCGGATGCAAAGAAAGCGAGAGATGATATTCTCACACTTTATAATGCAAAGAAAAAGACACTTTCTAAAATGACCGAGGCCCAGCTGGAACATGAATTTGTGAGAAAGGTGTTGGATATACTTGGGCACAAGGGTTCTTACACTGTCCAAACTCCGATGCTTTTGGGATTCGGGAAATTCAAAGTGCCTGACCATGTCTTTTTTAAGGATGAGGAGACAAAGAATAGAGCCTATGAGATACGAACAGAAGAATCAGAAAGGTTCTACTCGATGGCATCAGGTATCGGGGAGGCAAAAGAATGGGGACTTGACCTCAACAAAAAACCAAGCACCCAGATCATGACCTATTTGAAATTTGGAGGCCCACGGTGGGGCATTTTAACAAATGGAAAGAAATGGAGGGTATATCATAAAGAAGCTAGGGTTGACAGTTATTATGAAGTAGATTTGATCGACCATCTCGAGAACGGCAATAATGAGAAATTCAACTATTTCTTTTTATTCTTTAGAAGGGAAGCATTTGTTGCAGAGGGAGTGAAGGATAGATGTTTTCTGGATGAGGTTTTGGATGGAAGCCTCAGGTTTGCGAAACAGTTGGAGGATGATGTCAGAGAGAATGTTTATAGGGCCCTAAGACTACTGTGCAAAGGTTTTCTCAAATATCCAAAAAACGATTTGAATCCCGAAGATTTGCCAAGAATTAGAGAGAGCTGTTTGATACTACTATATCGGCTCTTGTTTGTTCTTTACGCTGAGGCGAAGAGACTGTTACCACTAGAAGAACCTATGGGAGCAAATGAATACGGCTCTATTAGTTTGGAAGCGCTAAGAAGGGAGGTCGCAAATAATAAGAAAGATAGAAAAATATTGCCCACATTAGACACCCATTGGACCCATCTAAAGAGATTGTTCGAGTTCATAAATGAAGGGAGCGAGAAACAAGGGGTGCCAAAGGAGGAACTGTTCATAACCTCCTATAACGGTGGTTTATTCGACCCAGAACGAGACGAAAATAAATTCCTTGAGGAAAAACGGATAGGAAATCAATATCTCGATGATGCTCTCGATCTATTATCACGTTCAAAGGATGACGAAGGAAACCTTGTAGAAGTTGATTATGATACTCTTTCTATCCGTCACCTTGGTTCTATCTACGAGGGGCTGCTTGAATACAAGGTCGTTCCTGCTTCAGAAGATTTGGCTGAGGTCGAAGGGGTAGATACTTACGTTTCTATTGCAAAAGCACAGCAGGAAAAGAAGAAGATATTAGCAACTTATGAAGAGGGCGAACCAATCCTCCAAACCGATAAAGGAGAGAGGAAGGCAACAGGTTCTTATTATACGCCAGACTATATCGTGAAATATATTGTAAAAAATACAGTAGGACCACTTATCGATGAAAAACACAAAGAATGGGAAAACGGAGACAAACAGGAGCCACTATGGAAAAAATATCTTGAATTGAAGGCACTCGATCCCGCGATGGGAAGCGGGCATTTTCTTGTCGAGGTTGTAAATTTCATTGGCGAAGAATTGTTGCAGGCATGGATGCAAGAACATGCGGAAGATGAAACCCCCCCTCCTGAAGAAGGCACTATTGAGTGGGCAAGGCATGAAGTTGTCCGACACTGCGTTTTCGGGGTAGATTCAAATCCATTGGCTGTCGAGCTGGCCAAGCTATCATTATGGTTGGCAACAGTGCAGGTTAACAGACCGCTATCATTTTTAGATCACCACTTGAAATGTGGAAACAGTTTAATTGGGGCAAGGTTGAACGAATTGGCGTGGTATCCCGGTGGAAAACTCAAAGAGACTACAATACCACCTGCCCTAATCGAAAATCTTGAATCTGCGGTCAAAAAGATAAACGCGACCTCAGACGAAACTGTTGAGGGCGTAAAGCAGCAGGAGGCCCTATTTAATAGGCTGAAAAAGACTTCGGAGTACATAAGGATAAAAACACTTGCAGATGCCAGGGTTTCGCTCTACTTTGGAACTACCATTGACACACCCAAACCCAAAGATGTCTATGATACATTCGTTAAAACCACTTTTGAGGGTGATGAAAACCTCTGGAAAAAGAGAATCGGACAGAACTGGATTAAAAATGCTAAAGATATGGCTGAAATCAAGCACTTTTTCCATTGGGAACTGGAATTCCCTGAGATATTCTTTGAAAGTGGTAAACCAAAGGAAAATCCCGGGTTTGATGCGGTTATGGGGAACCCGCCTTATGTGCGGATGAGAGAACTTCCTCAGCGTGAAAATGAGTTCTTTAAATATCAGTTCACTGTTGGGAAAGCACAATTCGACCTTTACTCGCTGTTTCTTGAAGCTGGGTTGAAACTTAGTAAACAAGGCGGTTCCGAAGGAATGATTGTTTCCAACAAGTTCTTTGCAACAAAATATGGATTAATTTTACGAAAACTTATGTTAACGAAGTACACTGTGGATGTTATTGCTGATCTCGGTAGTGGAGTTTTTGAGGATACCCCAATTGAAACTACTATTCTCCTGTGTAGAAATAAACAACCCGCTAAACACACAATGATTAGGATATTGATAGCAAGAAAATCAAAAGAAACAATCGCGAAATTGAAACCCTCTAATGTTGAGCAAAGTTTTTTTAAGTCTGTACCTGAGATGATTTTCGCTGTTGATGTCAACGAAGATGACGCTCTGTTACTTGAAAAGGTTTGGAAAAACGCGACTACATTCGGCATGCATTCAAAATACAATTATGGTGTTGGAATAACATCTATTGAAGGGCATGTTAGAAAGGATGATGATACTGGTTCTTCAACACAGAAACTCCTACCTTGTTATTCGGGTGCAAGTGTATGGAGATACTTCTTAGATAGGAATCTGTATGTCGTCGATTATGAAGGAACTCCATTACTACAATCGCTTTTTTCAAGGGATTTTGTTTACAAAAATAAAGTCCTGATAAGAGAATTAGGAACCGTTCCTAGAGCGACAGTTCATACGCAGCCATCATATTTACTAAACACCGTAGCTTTTCTCACGTCAGATGAACTATCTCCGTATTACCTTCTAGCAATTTTCAATTCTAAGTTCACTCACTATTATTTTCTTAAGCTATTTGAATCAACTCGTACCCATATGAACCTTCGATTCAAGAAGATGTATGTTGAGAAGTGTCCCTTGCCAAGCATCTCCTTCACTATACCACAATACAAGCGAGGAAAAATCACCTCTCAGGCCATATCCCTATATTCAAAATATTTAGTTACAAAAGACATCACTATGCTTCTGAAATTCGTCTCAGATAGATTATCCGCTCAACCGGAAGAATCGGACGTTATCCACGACTTCCTTGCATATCTCGCGGAGCAGATGATTGAACTAAACAAAGTTAAATACAAAACCCTAAATAGGTTCAAAATTGACCTCGAAGGGTTGCTTGGGGACAGAATTAAACAGCTCAATCGATTATACTCACCGCCAAAGCCTCCTGGTTTTGCTAAGAACACGGATGAATTAATCTTACATGAAAGAGTGAAGAGATATGAAGAGAAGAAAGCGGAAGCAGAGAAACTTCTTGGTGGTGCCCTCTCTAAAAAGAAGCTTGAACTTGAAGATTTCCCTATTCTCACCGAGGATCAACTGAAAGAACTCCTCAAGAAGAAACTCGGCAGGATTCCAAATCTGTCCCAAGTGTTGATGATATTCCAGAAGTATAGAGACGAAATAGAGATTGATAGCGATAAGATAGCTGGAGGGAAGGTAATTGGGCTGAAAACATTATATGCGAGGATTGACAGCCCATACGTAGGCTCAACAGATTGGTTAATTGATCAAATTGTGTACAAACTCTACGGACTGACAGATGAGGAGATTGCTATTGTCGAAGAGAACTTCGATAGATAATACGGGATACCAAAAACTAAAAATAACCAGACTATCATTTATCTTGCGGTGAACTGAATGAGGGTACCAGGAAAAATTCAGGTATGCCTAGCGATTTCATTTTTAATGCTTTCGGCCATACCCATGAGCCTTGGGGAGGAATCTGCGGACGGACTCCCTGAATGGACATTCATCGTCTATCTGGACGCTGATAACAATTTGGAACATGAAGGTATAGTAGACCTTAATGAGATGGAGATAGTTGGGTCCACAGATGATGTGAACATCGTTGTGCAAATGGATAGGTGTGCAGTTGAAGGCTATGACGAATCCAATGGTGATTGGACGGGTGCAAAAAGATTCTATGTAACCAAGGATCCAGATATGGACATTATCAATTCTGATGAGATCGAGGACTTAGGCGAGGTGAACATGGGCCACCCGCAAACATTGGTCAATTTTACTACATGGGTAATTGACAACTACCCTGCAAAGAAATACGCACTGGTGCTTTGGGACCACGGCGGCGCGTTTTGGAGCGTATGCTGGGACGAGGACAACGAGGAAGACTGTTTGACGATGCCAGAGCTGAAATGCGCTCTGGAGAATATTGAGGATCATCTGGGGCGGGATTTAGATTTAATCGGCTTCGATGCATGCCTGATGGCCCAGGTGGCCGTGATGTACCAGATCAGAAACAGTGTGGACATAGGAGTGGGATCGGGATATGTGGAGCCGGGCGCAGGGTGGCCCTACGACAAGATACTTCCGAGATTGGTAGACGAGCCACAGATGAGCGCAAAGGAATTAGGCACGATTATAGCTGATGAGTACGTAAATTCCTACACGGATAAACAAGGCACTCCAGATGATACCGTGGCTATAACCATGGCGGTTTTCGATCTAGAGAAATTCGATGAACTAGCATATGAGATTGATAAACTTTCTATGATCCTATCAATAAAGGCAGGGACCTCATTGGAGGGAGGTCATTACAGACAATTAGAAATTGCAAGGACAAGAACCAGCAGCTACGATTTGATGTCGGGGATCTCCCCTATACCTTCACCTATCGATCCAACAGGCTACTGCATGTACGATGTCATTGACCTCATGGACAACATCAGAAGTGTTATTCTATTTGATGATGACATCAGAGATGCTGCACAAACTGTGAAATTTACAACTAATGAAGTGATACTTCACTTTGCAGTCAATACGTGGCACGGCAATGTCGAAGGGGCAAATGGTTTGAGTATATATTTTCCAAGCGGTATTGAGTTCGATACACAATATGATGAAAGATATGATGAGGTCGACTTTGCTATAGACACGTACTGGGACGGGTTCTTGCATCACTACCATAACAAAGAAAACGCGCAAGATACACCACCATGTGTGTTCATCACCAACCCAAGATATGATGATGAAATCGATCGCAGCCAGACTAATAATTTGATCATCAATGGTACAGCCTTCGATGCCCAGAATGAACTCTCTCTAGTGGAAATAAATATCGATGGGGGGGATTGGATACAAGTTGGGGCATCAGCAAAATGGTATCACGACTTATCCCTCTCAGGATTGGATAACGGCGAGCACATCATTTATGCAAGGTCATTTGATGGGGATGATTATTCCGCAGAAGACAGCGTTAAGATATTTATCGTTGGTGAAGCGATTCAGGAGGAAGGGAGCTCTTTCAGTCCAATTTTAATAGCAATCTTAGCTGTCATTGTTGTATTAGCTGGCCTATTCATATTGAAAAAACGAAAAAGAGCCTGAACTCACTTAGTGATCTCAGTGTCCCCTGGGGGTGTATCTGAGAAAGCTATCCCAAGCCATTCGAACTTCCCGTCAGGGGTGGGTTCATAATAGGTGTAAAGCACGTTCTTATCAGTTAAATAGGAGAGAGCATCCGTTATCTTCTTGCGGTCAATGGGTATGTCCTGGCGGATCCTATCGGCCAGTTCCTCCAATCCTTTTTCTCTTTGGTCCTTGTGAACGGAGACACGGTATTTTCCATGGATCAGTTGGCTGGCTATGTATTGACCGATTCTGAGATGTGTTGTATCGTAATATATGTCGATGCCCTTCCTCATGAAATTACCGAAGTAGTTGCCGCAATTGGGACATCTATAGAGCGGCGGCTTTCCCTCATCACTTACGTTCTCCAGCATCCCGTTGTCGCACATATCGCATGGTTTCTTTGTTTCTTCCTTGGCCACGAGCTCTACCTTTATTTCCTTGGGCAAAGGTTCATCCCTTCCGTCGATGGCGTTTTCTTCTGTGGTTTTCCGCTCCTTCAGTTCCATACCACATTTTTCGCAGTAGTTTGCCTGGTCGTTCACCTCATTACCGCAACTTGGACAAAACATCCTGTTCACTTCCCTTTCTAATGGTACGTTGGTAATATTCTCAGATCAGATGGCTAATTGCATTTAAAGCATAAGAATATTATCACTTAACTGCATCCTTTTCCAGGTCCGAGAGGTTCTCAGCCTTGAGCACCCCGATCTCTGTGATGTAACCTGTAATGAATTTGGAAGGTGTAACGTCGAATGCAGGGTTTCTCGCCTTCGTTTTCTCTGGAGCGATACGTTCTTGACCAAGAATCAGCACTTCCTCTTCATCCCTTTCCTCTATTGGGATTTTGTCTCCTCCATCCAATGAAAAATCGAATGTTGTGATGGGCGCAGCCACATAGAACGGAATACCATTCTCCTCTGCTAGAACGGCCTTCTCATAAGTGCCTATCTTATTCGCAGCATCGCCATTTTTTGCGATCCTATCCGCACCCACTATGACCAAATCGATCTCCCCCCTTTGCATGAAATGACCAGCAGCGTTGTCAGCAATTAACGCATGGGCAATACCCTCATTCCACAGCTCCCAGGCTGTCAGCCTTGCACCCTGCAATCGTGGTCTGGTCTCGTCCACGAAGACGAATATTTCCTTTCCCTTGGCATGTGCAAGTCTTATGGGTGCCAAGGCTGTACCGTGGTCAACAGTTGCTAAAGCACCTGCATTACAATGTGTCAGTATTCTATGATCGTTTTTAATCAGACTTTCGCCATGTTCCCCGATTTTTCTGCATTTGTCTATTATATCCTCCGCAAATCCTTCGGCAGCCTTTATAGGCTCAATGCCAGTATCCATTTGTTTAAGCATGTAATCAACAGCATAGAACAGATCGTAGGCTGTTGGTCTTGTGGCTTTAAGCAGCTCGGCAGCGGCATTCAGGTCTCTATCAAGTATCTTTGCCTGTGCCATTCCAAAAGCAGCACTGACTCCGATAGCAGGTGCACCCCTAACAACCATGTTCTTGATGGCGAAGGCTACCTCCTCTACATCGCTTGCCAAAAAAAACTCGAGTCTATGGGGAAGTAGGCGTTGATCTATGAAATTGGTATTATCTCCCTCCATCCAAACTGATCGCATGTCTCTAGTCTCGCCATTTATTTTGACTTTCATGGCCTCACCAGAAGTGTCAACTTCTTCAGTGTAATCAGTATGATAAGTTTTAAGGCTTGTGATTTTATCAGCAACACCAAAAAATACTTAAGAATCAAGGCCTTTGTATATTTAATTAAAATTAGCCAATTGAAATGGTGATAATTCAAAACGCATAGTGGAGGAAAGGTTTTGGTATCAAAGGAAATCATGGAGAGCATCGACCTCGAAGAGGGTAAAATCCTGGTTGACGGGAAGTGGTTGACCGAGGATGAGATACGATATGCAATAAAAATGAAAGTGGAATCTGACGACTACAACGTTGCCGATCTGGCTACAGCCCTTCAAACGCTGATAAACGAGATGAACAAAAGCAGGGTATTGAAGATGAGGGTGCCCAAAGAGATGGCGGAGATTTTGGAGGAGCTGAGCCAAAAGAGCGGTGAGAGCGTGGAGTCCACTTTGAGAGGGATTCTGATAGAATACCTGAGCAGGGAAGGCGAACCTGTTGAACCCCCTGCAGAAGTGCCTGAAGAGGTAGAGGTTGATGACGAAACTTTTGGAGGAATCGAGTTAGGGACCAAGTTCGAGGAGCCTAAAGGCGAGCTTTTCGAGGATGAACTCGAGAGCGAGGTGGATGACGATATCTCAGGCGAAAAAGATGAAAAAATCGACATCGATATTGAAGATGTAATTCTAGGGGAAGAGGAGACTGAAGCTGAACTCTTGGATATTGAGAGTGAAGGTGTTACCAAATCGGAGGAGATAGCTATTGGGGATGATTTGAAAGATGAGGACATTGCCGATATAGAGGCAGTAGAAGAGATCGGGAAGGTTGAGGGGGTAGGGGATGCTGAAGAGGCTGGGAAGGTTGAAAAGGTGGATGAAGTTGAGGATGTTGGGGAGGCGGAGGACGTAGGGGATGTTGAGGAGGTAGAAGAGGCGAAGGCCAAGGAAATTGACGAGTATCCCGAGAAAGAAGCTGTAAAGAAGAAACGGATTTTGAGAAGGAGAAAATTTTTGCGCAAGAGATAATAATCAAGAGCATCATCAGGTTGATTTTATGCCCATCCACCTAAGGAAAAGGCACAGGCTCAGAAAAAAAGAAATAAAGGGTTTATCAGATGATTTGGAGGCGACTTTCTCAAAGCGATGTTTTACAATGGATGATACAGTTGACAAAGCTGAGACCGTAAAGTTCCAGGTGATCCTGGTAAACGGTGAAATTCTGGGAATGATTTTCCAAGGTACGCCTTTTCTAACAGTTAAAGGACTGCTAAAATATCGCCCGGTCAAGGGATATGTAACGGTGGATATGGGTGCAGTCAAATTCGTTTACAACGGTGCGGATGTGATGGCACCGGGGATAGTGGATGCAGATGAAGATATCTACAAAGGCGATCTGGTATGGGTAAGGGATGAAAAGAATCTTAAACCGTTGGCTGTGGGCGAAGCACTGATGACCGGTAAGGAGATGACTATTTCGAACAAGGGAAAGGCCGTTCGAAGCGTGCATCACGTCGGTGATGAGATTTGGAACTATGAAAACCAGCATTGATGCAAAGAATATTAACAATAATTGCTGCGACCATTTGGAGAGGACATTAATACGGTCCTTTGATCTTCGTTCTATCTACCTTCACTCCCTCAGGAGTGACGATAAGAAGATTTTTGCTGATCCCTGCCAAATCTCCTCCAATATCCCGGGAAACAGCCCTCAGTTCGTTGGTTATGCGCCTCAACGTGAGATCATCGTTCGCGATGGGAGTGAAGTCGAGCAGCAGGATATCACCTTTGTAAACAAAACTCGTCAAGTCGCCCAAATCCTCATATCTATGTAGTTCCGCCACTTTGATATTCATTTTCGCGGGGAAATCACCTATTTCGGCACCCTCGAATGACATTTCTCCAAGGTCTATGTACTTCTCAGGCTCACTAGGTGGCGTTTCACTTCTAAACTTTTTAAAGGGTCTCTTTACCACGTGTAACACCTCTTCTCTCTCAATAGCGGTAACTGTTTATGTAAATATAAGCCTTTTTATGGTTCTTAGAACGCCTTTTAAAGGCCACGGAAGGCTACTACCCGTCACATTTAGGTAATAATTTCATCTCTTTGTGCCTCATTACCGTTTTAAGTTTATATGCGCCCCATGTTTTCGAAAGTGAAGAAGATTGGTCTAGGATCAGAAACCATAATCCATCCTTGCCATCCATTTGTTCACACTCTCCATTTACGGTTATGGCTCATGTTGTCTTACGTTTCACCTCTAGATCACCGAATTGCAGAAACCCGCCGAGTATGGCTTTCCTCAGATGACGTTTATGTTCTTTTTTCATCTTTTAATTTCACCTCAATTTTTTCTTCTGATAGATAATATTCAAACAAACGATATTTATACTACGTCTGGTAATCACCCTTGAAACACCAAAATACCAGCCAGTTAAAAGTGCATGAATCCGCAATGTAAGATAATGAAATAAAACGATAGGAAAGGTTTATAATTAATGTTACAGTTATGGAGAGAGGTGCATGAATGGCAGAGGAAGAACTGAGCGAACTCGACAAAAGGCTTTACGCGTACATAAAGCTCAACGACTTCGAGACAAACAAATGGTCCACACAAGATGCAGCAAGATCTCTCAGTGTAGGGGAGAGTGAAATTTACGAGTCATTGGCCAGCCTCAGCAAGCACCTGAAAGACAAGGTCTGGATACATTACAAGGATGGTGGTTTGCGAATATCAGCAGAATGACATAATAGCGGGGTGGGGTAGCCAGGAAACCGCGAGGCATCTGCGATACCTCTTCGTATCATGCCTCTGGCCTGATATCCCGACGGGCTCATATGCCAAGGAACTTTGTTCCTCTACATTCCCTCGCAAGGCTCGGGAAACCCGTAGATCGATAGTTCAAATCTATCCCCCGCTACCAATTTTTTTCGGGCAATCGAATTTATTTGGGATAAAGGCGGAGATGCCCATTATTTGGCCCAACTTTTTATGAAAAAGTTGGTGGGGAATCCTACTCGCCCCGGATCACCAAAAAATCTTCCTTTCCCTCTTTATATGTTCTCAGTGAATAGTCCACGTTGAAATTCTTAAGGGCTTCATGGGTACTATGTATGTGATTAAAGAATTCTTGCACATTTGCATCCAAGCTTTTACCGTTTATATCCCATTCATATGCGTAATCGTACTTTCCGTAAATTGGTTTCCATTGGTGCCTTTTGAGAACCTCTTCGATTTGCCTGAACATAAAATCTCTTGAGTTCGTTTTCATTTTCATATACGTTATATACGCTGTCATTTTCCCCTCTCCCAGTTATATGCAGGCCAAGCCTTCTCCTTCAACCGTTGACAATCATCCTAATCTCTTTTATTAAAGGTACGCCCATTATTATCAGAATTGAGAGTACTCTGGTGCACCCAATTAAAATCAGGAGGGAGGAATTATCCAGTTCAACAACGCTTCATCAAGGCATTCAGGAGGATCCTAAAATCGGTCTTCTGAGGGGTATTCGATTCTGTCACCAACCTGTTCACATCTGCAATGAGCTCCTCCCCGCTTCTCTCTATATTCTTATCCAAGAATTTCTTCACACCCTTTGGATCTGCAAGATAAGGCAGGATTTCCTCGTAAACTTCGTCAAGGTTATTAATAATGGTTCCCTCCTTCTTATAACCCATGAAAGGGCCTCAACCATCAATTGTTGTAGAATACCTTGTAAGCCTGATACGAGGCGTATAAATCAGCTTTGCTGGCAATCTCAAATGGGGCATGTAAACTGAGTATTGCAGGGCCGCAGTCCACAACATCCATATTGTGCTCAGCCAAGAACTTCGCTATAGTTCCGCCACCCCCTTCATCCACTTTTCCCAGTTCACCGGTCTGCCAAGATATCTTATTCTTGTTGAACAATCGTCGGAGCTCACCTATGTATTCCGCATTGGCATCGCTTGATGAGTATTTTCCTCCTGAACCTGTGAACTTCGTTATGACTATGCCGTAACCCACCTTTGGAGCGTTTTTAATCTCATGCACGTCCTTGAAGTTGGGATTCACACCGCCGGTGACATCTGAGGATAAAGCCTTAGACCTTGAAAACGCCTTTCGTAATACGCTATATCTATAATCCGGATTTGTCAATTCTATCAACTCGCCCACCATGTTTTCGAGGAATCTCGATTTCACGGCCGTGTTGCCCTCACTTCCTATCTCCTCCTTGTCAAAGAACAGGGCTATCGAGGTTTTCTTCGGTTTCTTTATGGCCGCTATGGCTGCCATGGATGTATAAGCGCATATCCTGTCATCCTGGCCGTATGCCCCGATCATACTTCTATCAAAACCGATATCTCTTGGAAATCCAGCAGGGACCATTTCCAACTCAGCGGTTGTGAAATCTTCCTCCACGATACCGTATTTTTCGTTCAGGTGGTTCAGCACCCAAAGCTTGATCTTCTGTTTTGCCTTTTCATCTTTTATCGGCACACTCCCCACCAGTAAGTTCAACTCCTCCCCCTTTATCCCTTCGGGGAGCTTCCTTTTTGCCTGGGTCTTGTGATAAAGGTGAGGTTCCAAATCAGTCACTGTGAATGTCGGCTCGTCCGGATCTTCACCGATGGCTATATCAACGGAGCTGCCGTCCTCCTTCACCACATGCCCATGAACAGCCAAAGGTCGGTTGACCCATTGGTATTTTTTTATGCCGCCGTAGTAATGCGTTTTAAATAATGCCAATTTTGTATCTTCATCCTCGTAAAGTGGATTTTGTTTGAGATCCAAGCGGGGTGCATCTATGTGGGATGCTATGATATTCATGCCGTCTTCTATGCACTCGGAACCGAGGACTATCAGGGCGATATTCTTGTTTCTGTTTGTGATATAAATCTTGGTCCCAGGTTTCGAACTTCGGATCTTGTTTATGGGTTTGAAGCCGTTTTTCTCGGCGAATTTTTTTATCTCGACCACGGCCTCCCTTTCCGTTTTTGCTTTGGCTAAAAAATCCTTATAATCCCGTGAAAATTTAAAAACAGCATCTTTCTCCTTTTTTGTGAATTTATCCCAAACCAACTTCTCTTTCCTGGTGAGTTTTTCCTCTAATTTCGATTTTCTTTCAGCCTTTTTGGCCATTCAAACCCCCCATGATGGTAGATGCGAAAGCCGTTGGGCATTAAGTAATTTTCGGGTTGGTTATTTTAAAAGAAAACGACCTTTCAAAGGGCAAATCATTAAAATAATTTGATAACATTTACTACTAGGTGTCAAAATGAAAAAAATAGCATTGGGTGAGACATTACCCATCGAGATAACAGAAGTTACAGAAGTTGAAGGCAAGGATAAATTCAAGGTCATTTTTCGTGATGATGAAGGCTATACCGGCATAGTGTATCTCGATGTGGAGATCCCCAAAGGTGATGCCGAGCTCAAGATCGTCCACAGAGAAAAATAATCATGATTTATGTAGGACATTTAGAAAGATTTAATACTGTTTATGGCTTTAATCCGGTGATAATAATGGTTGATGAGGAATTTACAGGTAAAATCCTAATTAACGACGGGGAGAATACGATAGCAGTGAATATCACTGGGAGTTCTGAAAAGGAATTGTACGAAATCTATAATTTCATGAGAAACATGAAAAAGGAGCCAGGAAAATACACGCTGGAGCTTAAAATCCATTGATATCAAACCGACAGGAACTCATGTTCGCCCTGGAAACTTTTATTTATTGAATTAGATATGGGGGTGAGCTAACCAGCACTCACTCGCAAGTTTAATATGGACATTTCCCCTCACCATCTGTGCTGAAATGTCGACCTCCCGTGCTCCTGCGGAGCACTCAGTCGCAAATTTACTCGTTTCACTCGCAGCTAACATTGGGCATTTCCCTTGCAATCCATACAGAAATGCCCACCTTCCGTGGCAGGCTAGCTGCCATTCAATCGCACAATTGCTCATCACGTTCACAATTGTGCTCCCGTAGTGTAGCCCGGTCAATCATTTTGGCCTCTCGCAGCCTTTCTTTGGCCTGGCAAAGAAACCCTGGGGAAAGAAACCAGGCTTGCAAAAAGGCGCAGGACTTGGCTGAAGAAAGCCAAGGACTCGGGTTCGAATACAGCGCCAAGATAGTTGGCACGTACGGAAATCCCGACGGGAGCATACCTTTTTCTGTTAAGTTCCCCACTAGTTACATATATGTATCGTAAACTATTTACATAAAACTTTATATACCATCTATGGTTTTAGTATATTTTGGCATGAATGCTAGGTCTGCTGTATTCGCATTGATTTCCATCAAATCGCATCCACTCAGAGAACTTGTAAAGAGGCTCCCATACGCACAGTCTACAGTCTACGAAGCGGTTCGCAAGTTGGAAAAGGAAGGGCTGGCGAAGAACAGCGATGGACTGGTTTTTGTTGCTGAGGGATATAGTAGCCAGAAGTTGAGGGAGATCTACATTCAGGCTTTGAGTTATGGAATGGATCCGGAGTTATTGATGAGAGATAGCACCATTTCAGTATGGAAATCTCTAGGTTCTCCAACGACAATTCAGGCGGTCCACAAGCAAACCAAACTTTCGGTGGTCTCAGTGAAGAAGATACTGAGATACTTTGGAGAGAAAAACCTAATCGAATACCTCAAGAAGAAACCCATCATTGCGGTCCGGGACAAGGAACATTCCCTCAACAAACTGTTAGAAACCTATCTAGAGTCTGAAACGGAAAAGGGGGTAGTCTACTATCCAGGGAGCATTCCGTTTGATGAGATGTTGAAACCCCCCGACCAGATCGAGAAGATGCTCTACGAACAGATCGATTATGGTCTCACGGTAACGGATACGGGTTTCATGGTAAAGAGCAAAGAGGGACGCCTGACCATCCTGGAAAGCGTAGAGAAGGAACTCACCCTCGAAGAGATATTCCTCAGAAAATTATATACGACTGAGGGGGTGGAGGATCTTTGCATCATGATATTATTCCAGAAACGCATAGACTATCAACAACTATTGGAACTGGCCAGGGAAAAAGAGATGGTAAATATCGTCGGCTGCTACCTTGACATTATCAATGACATCAAGAAGATCGTCTCCAAAAAGATAATCAAAGCATTCATGGAATCCAAACAAAAAAAGAAGAGAAGTATCTTCCTCACACAGGAAAAACGATATAGCAAGGGCGGATGGGAAGGACCCTATGAGAATAAATGGAACATTGACCTCTATCTTGACCTTGGCGCAATTAGACATGGAATTAGATCTGCATGACCCTTGAAGAACTGCCGGAAGCGGTAAAGAAGGACATAGAGGACCAGAGCCTGGAAATCTTGGAACATATAAAGGACAACATAATCGTAATTGGAGGCTGGGGAGTTCGCGCCCACCTGGGAGGAGGTCACCACCGATATACATTGGACGTGGATGGTGTAACCAGCGAAACAAAACTCCAAGAGATAAAGAAAGTTCTGGAAACTATAGACTTGGAAGAGAATCCTGTCGAGTGGGGCATCCAGTTCTATAAACAATATGTTCCCACAGTGGATGTTCCCGAGAAGTCTAAAATCGTAGTCGATGAACTTCAGTTAAGGATAGAGATATCCCCGCCAAGGATAAAAGAACACGACACTCACCATTATTTTGAATACCGCCTCACAAAATACGACAACCGAGAAATCCCATACCACAACAAAGACAAGAACGTGGAGATAAATGTACCACCCATTGAACACATGGCCGCAGTAAAACTAGGATTACCAGTGGACTATAAGAACAACCACGATGCGGCAATGCTCCTCCAGAAGAGCGACATAGACCGGGTAATCCAAGCCATACAAGAAAACGACGACTGGTACCAAATGGTTCTGAGAAGAATGCCAAAACTCAAAGGACGAATAAGACAAAAAGGCAACCTAGCAAATATCTTAGCTACAGCAGCAGGCCTTAATATAAAAGAACACATTAAAAAACTGGAATACATAGAAAACAGACTATCATCCCAATAGAAGATAAATTCCGAAGCAAACTCAACCGTTTCTAGGATTGAACTTGTCGATCATCGCACGCCAGCGCTAGCTCGAACACACACCACCTCCTCGGTAACGGAGCTATCGGCATGAATTGATGTGAATTTGGAGATGCCCTTTGTTTGGCCCACCTTTTTATGAAAAAGTTGGGTTTGAACACCCGACAGGAGCATAATAACGGCGTTTCAAAATATGAAAACGAGGGAGCTTTCAATGTGCGTGCCTGTGATGCACATCGTGGGAATGGTCATGAGCATGTGAAATCAGTTCATGAACGTGCCAATGGCTGTGGGGTTCTTCCTTAACGATATCTCGTGGGTGTTTGTGTGCATGGTGTCCATCATGAAAATGGAGATGGGAGTGTGAATGAGATGTATTATGGGCATGGAAATGGTGGTGGTGATCCGTCCCAATTCCCCAAATACCTACTCCCATCAAAATAGTTGCCGTGAGACCGGCGTATCCGGGATTTTCTCCTAGGAGTATTACCGAGAACATCACACCGAACAATGGTGCTGTTGCAAAAAGCGTCCCAGATTTTACTGTCCCGATGTATCTTAGAGATAAAATAAAAGCTATAAGCGAAAAACCTATGGAAACTATCCCCACGGCTGCTATCAACCCAAGATAAGGGGTAAAATTGTTTAAAGGAACAGACATAATGAAGGCAAATGAGAGTGATATGCCGCCACCAATAGTGCCTTTTATTCCTCCTAGTTGGTATGGATTTTGGCAGGAGAGCTTTTGGGATAGATTGTTGTCCACTCCCCAGAGAGCACAAGCTGCTAATATCAGAAACGTACTCGAACCCCCTTCGAAGGAAAACACTCCAGAATAGAAACCTTCACTGTTGAGTAATAGTGCACCAGAGATTATCAAACCGCACCCAATCCATCCTTTACGGCCCAGGCGTTCATGGAAAATGATAACAGCCATACCTATAGTGAATATCAATTCAAAGTTCAATAGAAGTGCTGCTCTATTGCCCTCCACCATACTTAGACCTATAAGCAGGAGAAGAGGTGCCAAAACACTTCCTGATAGGATTATTATGCTCAATAGAGGTAGATCCTTTTTCGACAAGGAAGTCCTTTTATACTCACCAGAGTATCCTTTGATGCCCGCGATAAAGGAATTCAATTTCCAAGTAAAAAGTAAAAAAACTCCTGCTATTGAGTAAACCAGTCCAGATAGCAATAGCGGATGAACCTGATTTACAAGCCATTTGATCACAGGTATGCCAATGCCAAAGGTCAGTGCTGCAATTATGCCCAGACCTGGACCGAGGAAAAGGAATTTTCTCTTGGAATAGTTCATAGAAAGGGAATAAATAGGAGGCAGTTTAAACGTTTGTACGCCTCATCTCTACAATCCCAATGCTTCCTTCATCTGCTCGACAGTTGGTTTTCCTTCGATAGCTAACTTGCCGTCAATGACTATGCTGGGAACAACCCTAATACCGTGATCCTTGGCCTTCTCTATGCAGCCGCATTCACATTCTTCGCTTATATTGCGCTCGATGAGCTCGCATTTATCGCATTTTGCTTCCTTTACGATTCGCATTGTTTCTTCGCAGAGATAACATCCGGCGGTGAACACCTCTATTTTCCTGCCTTGGGTTTGGCACATAATATCACTCCTTGATATAGATAGTATAGTAGATATATTTTTTATAGTATTTATACTGTCAAGTGAGAAAAAGGAAAGTTACTATGGGGTGATAGAATGGGCCCATGATAAGGACGATAGTTTATGTAAGTCCGATACCCCTTGCGATACCGCTCTTCGGGAAATTAAAAAATCAGAATCCAATGCTTACTCCTAATCTCTTCTTACAAAACTCTCGAAAAGTATGTTTACAGAGCTCAAAATGCCCCATAATATGAAAACTATACCCATGTAAATTAGGATTATTCCTAAGTTCTGAAATAACATGCTTATTGAAGGACCGAGTATTGAGAAGGCACCGCTGGTGAAATAGAACACCAGCCCCCCAATGCTTGCGAACAGACCAATAAAAGCAGGAGTATCCATGCTGATCATTCCTGAATTTAGAACCATGATCTTCAATGAAAGGTTCCAAGATCAATATTGTCGTTCGTGTTAGATAAATCCCTTGAGGTCGGTATCAAAAATGATAACCACAACGCAAAGCATTTATTAATAAAAACTTATTTTTATTCCCTTACCTCAACGCCCTATACCACTGAGAGCCCACTGCCTTACAATCTTTTTTCTAACCCGGCTCTCGGTGGAATTTTACCTTCATTCTCTATCACTCGTCTATGCTGACCAGGGTGATTTCGAAAATGCGAGTTTGACCATCATTATATCCTTTCTCAGAAGGGAATCTAACAACCTTAGTTTCGTTCACTTTCATGCCAATAACACCCTCCCAAAATCCTTCGATCATTTTACCATATTCATCTGTTGGGTCAGGATCTGGCTCTCCTACATACATCTTTAATGGAGAGTAACTGGGTCTAATTGTAAAATCATCTGTTTTTGGAAATTCGCTGTTATTGGCCACTTCGAAATAGGACGTGTCAAAGATCACTCCGTCTGAAAAACACCCGATGTAATTAACCTGAACCTTATCGCCCTCCTCAACTCTTTCCTCCCCAAAGTCCTTGGTTAATGAGGTATTCACCCGGAGTTGGGCACTGGTCCCTCCTTCAGATGTCGCGATAATGTCGATATCGTATCTTCCTTTAGATGTACTCGAATCTGTTGTGATGGTGCATATCACAACCCTTGAACTGTAGGCAGGAATATCTATGGTATCGAATTCAAATGATATCACCCAATCATCGGGGCGTTGCCCGGCATCATATGAAAGGTCTATCGAGTCCAAGCCGTTCCCATGGTTGTAGATGATCAATAAATAATCGGTGGAGTTACCCGGATCGGCATCATGCGTATTGTTGTAGCAATGCATTTCAATCCCATACAATTGGAGCACCGTCAGTTTGAATACCAGACTGTATGTGTCCTGCGTGTTCTCCGAAGTGACATTGAGCCTGAAGGAGTAGGTGTCATTCAAGGCTTCCGGTGAAGGCTTGACCGTGAACGATCCATCGACAGATTCGTTGCCCTCAACGGAGATCACGTCGGGGGTAGAGAGTTCCCAACCTGTGGGCAAGCCTATTACAGTTGTTGAGAATGTGTCCGGCCCTTTATTGGAATTGTAGATCATGAAGCTGAAGGTAGTATTTACCCCGGGATAACCCTCTTTACGTGCTTCGGCAGTGGTGAGCACTTTTATTTCCTCCTCAGGTTCAGGCGTGGCGAACAGAAAAAAATAGGCCAATATTATTGCAATTGCCAGAATTAATATGATTACAGCGATGGTCAAGAACATCTTTTTCCGTCTTTTTACCACCACTTCTTCTAAATGAATCTCAACTCTGCCATCACCATGTTTCGTCTTTTTTCCCGAGGATCTCCGTCTTTTTGCCATGTATCCAACCAACTTTGATGGGAATTGAGGGGATAAGAATAACTTTCTGGTTAAAATCATTTTTGGCCTAATTCGAGGTATAAGAGAATCCAATGAAAGATCGAGAAGGACGATAAATGTTATAAACAATCAATACTATGTCGGCCTTGCCCAATCGTATGGCCAAGTATTTTGAGGCGTGCCATTGGGGGAGGACATTGAAGTAACATTATGGGAGGCGTAAATATGAGTTTAGACTGGCTACCGAGAGAAGATAAGTTAAAAGACCATGAGCTTTTCAAAGGGAAAGACTATTTTGGAACCGAACCACCTTGCACGGTGTACGAAAAGAAACCGATTGTGGATCCTGAGGGCAATGTGGTGGAGGGGCTTTACTCCGCCTGGATAACACTCAATAACCCAAGACAGTACAACTCCTATACCACGGAGATGGTGAAGGGAGTGATAGCTGGGTTCCACAATGCGTCCCTTGACAGGAGCATCGTTGCCGCGGTTTTCACAGGTGCTGGGGACAAGGCCTTCTGCACCGGGGGCAACACCAAGGAATACGCAGAATACTACTGCAAGAGACCGAACGAGTACGGCGAGTACATGGAGCTCTTCAATCACATGGTGGATTCCATCCTGTTCTGTAAGAAACCTGTGATATGTAGGGTCAACGGAATGAGGGTTGCCGGGGGTCAGGAGATAGGAATGGCCGCCGATATAGCAGTCAGCTCCGACCTTGCCATATATGGTCAGGCGGGTCCAAGACACGGTTCTGCCCCTGATGGCGGCTCCAGCGATTTTCTGCCTTGGTACCTGGGTATGGAGGAGGCAATGTGGAACTGCATATCCTGTGAGATGTGGTCGGCCTACAAGATGAAAAGGCTGGGGTACCTCACGAAGGTTGTACCTGTGATCAAGGAAGGAGACAAATGGATAAGAAACCCCCAGGTGATAACGGACAAGTGGATCGAGAACGGGGAGATCGTATACGGCGAGTTCAAGACGGGAGACGAGTTCAAGGAGGCCAGGGGCTATGTGAAAAACGCTCAAACCGATTTCACGCTGCTGGACGAAACTTTAAACGAAATGATCTGGAGGTTCACAAACCTCTTTCCGGGTTGCCTGATAAAGACGATAGACAGTATCAGGGCCAAGAAGAAGTTCTTCTGGGACTATTCCAAGAACTACAACCGGCATTGGCTTGCAGCCAACATGTCAGGTGAGGCGTTCTTGGGCTTCCATGCCTTCAACACCAAGAAGATAACGGGCAAAGATGTTATAGATTTCGTCAAATATCGCCAGTTGTTAGCCAAAGGGGTCTACCAGGACGATGAGATGTTCGAGGCCGTGCTTGCAAAACCGAAACCAAAGGAGGAGTAGGCGAGCGTGAGGGGACTCATCCACATCTCTTTATCATCGATGATCGATAATAAAATACATGGCCATCTCAATAACTTCCATATTGGTAGAGAGTATGAAGACCTTTAAAACCCAGCTCAGAGTTAGATATGCGGAAACAGACGCAGCCAAGGTTGTGTATTACGGGAGCTTTTTTCTGTACTTCGAGGTGGGCAAAATAGAGATGTACAGGGAATTGGGATTGCCTTACAAATGGGACATCCCAATCGTGGACACCTACTGCAAATATCTTGGCCCGGTGTATTTTGATGATCTTCTTGAGGTGCATACAAATTTTGCTGATATTAAAGAAAAAAGCTTCAAAATAGAGAGCAGGATATTCAAGGTTCAGGATGATGGCCAATTGTTACAGGTTGCACAGGGTTACACCACTCATGTCTTTATAGATGAGAGTCGAAAGGCCATCGTCATGCCTGAGCACTATAAAAAGATGTTCAAGATGTTAGAGAACTAAAACTGATTATCCATATTTACTCGAAATCAGGCATTAGTACGATCCTTTTCGTCAGTTTCCCGGCTTTCGCCTCTTCAAAGGCTTCCTTGATCTGGCTCATTGGCCTTGGCTCCACAAAGGGCTTTATTTGGATAGTGCCGTCCAGCACCCATTTCAGAACGTTGTTGTAGTATTTAGGCAGGCAGCCCCAGGTTCCAATTATGTCTGCATCGAAGGCCATCAATCTGGAGATGCTGTACTCGTTCTTCTGCATGCCAAAGCCGACAACGATCAATTTTCCTGTGAAAGAAAGGAGTGTCAGTGCCATTTCCTGGCCGGGTTTTGTACCCGTTACCTCGAAGATCTTCCATCCGTAATTTGTCGGTAGTCCATTTTCCTTGCAGATGCCTTTGAACTCGTTCTTTATGGTCTTGGCGTCTTTGTCAGCGGAATTGATAATAAAGTCTGCACCGTATTTTAGAGCCCGCTCAAGCTTTTCAGGGTTCCTTGCGATTCCAATAACGGTTTTTGCACCGAAGGCCTTTGCCATCTGGGCCATATAAACGCCCACACCCCCAGTGACACCGATTATAATGACATTGTCACCCTCTTTGACATCTCCCCGAACACAGGCCTGATAGGGTGTAGTGGCAGCATCAGCAATCACAGCCAGTTCCTCCAGCTTGAAATCTCCGCGGTCCTCTACAAAACAAAGGTCCTCCACTGGGACGGGAATGTGGCTCGAGAAACCGCCGTATATGCCCATACTGTTCCCAGGCATCTTCTGGGCCAGGCATCTGTTCCCGCGCCCATCTTTGCAGATGGGGCAGTTGTTGCAGGGCATCACGGCAGGTACGATGACCTCTCTGCCAATGTATTTCTCGTCACCGGCCACTATAACCCCAGAAACCTCATGGCCAAGCGTTAGAGGCGGTTTAGTAACGGTGGGAACGCCGTGGTAGAAGTATCCGAGATCGGTGTGGCATACGCCGCAACCTGCTACTTCAACCAACACCTCTCCCTCTCCGAGCTCAGGAACAGAAATCTCCGTCAGCTCCAATTTTCCCTCTGTCACCTCACCTGTCTCTTTATCCTTAGTCCATGGTTGGACCATCTGCCATGTTTTTATCTTTTCAGGTAATGCCATAATTAATACCCCCCTTATTTCTGTCACGATGAACAAATCGTATGAAGTGCATAAAAATATGGGTATATAATTTTATTGCAATAGTATGCGATAAAGCGATCTTTATTTCATTCGCGATTAGTAATTATAAAATGTCACCAGATAACCCTCAGCATCCCGTAGATAAAGTGTGTCGCCGTCGTTGTTCCAAATCGGCTTATCGTTTCCCCAATACACCTTTGCATCATTATCGATTCCTTCCCCCGTGTAAAGTGTGACGGATGAGCCGTTTCCCAAAATGAAGGTGGGGAAGGCATACAGGTTGTTGGCCTCGTCTTGTACGGTCCAGCCCATCATGATCATGGGTGAATCCCCATTATTTTCGAACACAACATACTCATCATTGAGGTTCTCATTGTCGTTTCCTTCTGCATCCGCATGCATATGCGATACAACAAGGCTGAATTCGGAGGGTGACCAAATCCCTAATTGTGAGTTTCTGGCTTCTTGCTCCGCATCTTCGAAATCATCTGAATATTTTATGTTAGGAGGGTAATGGTAGGCGATGGCAAATCCCTGCCTCACCATCTCCAAGTTAACATGGGTGTTACCAATGTAAACATATCTAAGCAGTCTGCCGTATGGGTCCTTGTCCCGGACATCCTTTTCCAAGGTGACGCTGTTGTTTCCTATGAATTTCGTTAGTTTTTCTGTAGCCTCGGAGTAATACGGTTGGTCTCTCTCTGGAGTGTTGATCCCTATAAGCCGAACCCTATCGCCGTTTGCGAGTTTGATGGTGTCGCCGTCGATAATTTGAGACACTTCAAAGATTTCGTTGGATTCTCGGACGAACTCCTTAAAAACAAGGAAGGAACCGATGAGGAGGAGTGCGCATACGACTATGATCAGAATTTTCCTGGTCATGTTTCTTTCCCTTCACTTAATTTCGGTGTTAGTATTTGTATGTTTTTGTTTGGAGTTTGGAACATCATCCTCCTCATTAAAAAAATATTGCACGTTAACGTTATATTCCCATCATTGTTCTCAGCATATCCCTGGTTCCCGGAGCCAGACCGAGAACTATGATCACAACCTTAATCAAACCCCTCAGATTCGGATAGTCCTTCAGTTCTTCCCTGAACGAGATGTCGATGAGGTAGATAACAAGACAGGCCAAAATCAATTTTATTGGAAGGAACACAGCGGATGTGCCGCAGGTATCGAAGAAGAACCGCGGTATGGGATGTTTTTCGGCGTATCCGTAGAAATCCACGCCAACATAAGTTGCTGCAGCGTCGAACATCTGGCCGAAGATGATCAGCAGGTTGATCGGCTTGGTATAGATATTCATTATCTCAAATTTTTTGCTTGACAACTTGCCAGCAATGAAAATACAGAATGTGACGCCTACGGAGATGGCGAGGATTATCGGGCCTGCAATCGGTTGCGGATTGACCACGATTCTCTGCTGGGCTGTAAGATAAGCATTTTTCCAAGGCTCAATGTTGGGCCAGAGCATTATTATGAATATGGAGAACGCCAGCAAGAAAAGGCCGAACAGAAATATTGCCATATAAGGGTCGAATTCATTTCTTTTGCGTGAATATAGGGCCAGGAACGAAAAAATGGCTATGGAGAATATGATGGGCACAAGAGGATGAACCAGATAATTAAAACCGTTGGCATTGAAAAAGTATATGAGGAGATAAATCACATCAAAAACGGCAAACATCAGGCCAGCGAGTAACAACTTAGTTCTTAGGGTAAAACCTTCCTTCCGACCCACAGAAACACAGTAAAGAAGGACGCTCAGTATAAGTGCCCCAATTACAAAGTAGATCAAAGGTGAGATGAACAGATAAACATAAGTCTCTCTAAAGAGCTCGGCATCCTCCAGCACACGTAAAGTACCTCCCAGGAAGAAAAAGGGCAACACAGACAGCACGAATCTCACATCGATCTTGATCTTTAACCGCTCCGAAAGCCTGTATATGCCGAATAACGCCAAAATTAGCACTATTCCGTAAGTCATCTCACTGATGAGGGTGTAGCCCTGGTCTATTACGTAGCCATCAGGTTGGATTATTGGTCCGGATTCCAGTGCATCCACCTCAACCGGGCCCCAATAATACCTGTATATAACCTTATCCCAGAAGATTTCCGGAAGGACCAGACAGCCGATCGTGAGAATGGCCAGTATGGCTATGATTACTAGAAACCATAATTTCAGGCCATACCGCCCATAGAATCCTTTAAAATCACTCAAAGCTATATCCGCTCCCAAATCGACCGATAATTTGAAAAGGGAAAAGCACTATATTAAGGTCTCTATGAGATAAGAGGGGCATGTTGATGAACGAAACCTTCACAAAATCAAAAACCACTGAATTGCCAAGGATAATCATGGTGGGGCATGAGGTAATAAATGAGGTGGGTAATGTTTGCAAGCGCTTACATTCGGAAAGTCCGGCGTTGATAGTGTCGGATGAGACCACGAAGAAGATAGCTGGCAACACGGTGGAGCAGATTCTTACGGATTTAGGTTTCGATGTACATCAAACGACGATAAATGATGTCAACCAGGAGACAATAGACGAGGTAAAGAGCCAAATTTCGGATACAAAAACCAATTTTGTTTTGGGTGTAGGAGGAGGAAGACCGATAGATGTGGCAAAATGCTCCTCCTTTGAGTGCAACATACCGTTTTTGAGCGTTCCTACAACAGCTTCGCATGATGGCTTAGTGTCCTCAAGGGCCTCGATTACCGTAGACGGGAAAAGAAAATCACTCACAGCTCAAACACCTCTTGCACTGGTTGCGGACACAGCCATCATAGTCAATTCTCCATTCAGATTACTGGCTGCTGGCTGTGGTGATGTCATATCCAATATCACCGCTGTGATGGATTGGAAACTCGCCCAAAGGTTGAAGAACGAGGATTTCAGCAGTTCCGCATCTATGCTTGCAGAAATCACGGGTAAGTTCATGATCGAGAACTCCGATATGATAAAATCAGGTATTGAGGAATCGGCATGGTATGTTGCAAAAGCCTTGGTCTCCTCAGGTGTGGCAATGAGCATAGC
Organism: uncultured Thermoplasmata archaeon; assembly: GCA_965371185.1. Classification (GTDB taxonomy): domain Archaea; phylum Thermoplasmatota; class Thermoplasmata. The sequence goes on along the minus strand of CBDUXN010000003.1, from coordinate 14,943 downwards.
AGGCTCTTCAAGACCTGCAAGCGGTTCTGAACACAAGTTCTCCCACGCATTGGATGAAATTGCAGAAAAACCGGCATTGCACGGTGAGCAATGTGGGGTGGGGGCCATCATGATGATGTACCTCCAGGGGGGGGATTGGAACAGGATAAGGGAGGCGCTGCTCAACATTGGAGCACCGACCACCGCAAAACGCCTTGGTGTGAGCGATGATGAGGTGATTCGCGCCCTAACCTATGCGCATAAGATTAGACCTGAGAGGTACACCATTTTGGGAGACAACGGCTTGAGCCATGAGGCAGCTGAGAATTTGGCCAGGATCACGAAGATAATTTAAGAAAATATGGAGGTGACGCTCATGGTAGTGACTTTGGTTGGAGAGACCCAAGCCAAGATCGGTAACACCCTCATCTTTCGCGGTCCTCTTTCAGAATGCCGGGACTGCAAAAGGAAGACGGTTTGCTTCAATCTTGAAGAAGGGACTCTGTACGAGATCGTAAGTGTGAGAGAAAAGCATCATGACTGCGATATGCATGAGGGCGGGGTAAGAGTAGTTGAACTGAAAAAAGCGCCTATTGAGACCTCATTGGACTCCAAACATGCCATAGAAGGCTCAACGGTGAGTATTGAGAAGGAAGGGTGCCTGAACATAGGGTGCGAGAATTACAGGTTATGCTTCTCTCTAGGACTGAAAAGCAACAGGAAATTTAGGGTCACGAAGGTAAAAAACGACCTGAATTGCCCAGAAGGATGGAGTCTTAAGGTGGTGATATTGGAGGAATAGTCGTTCCTCCGCCTCTCAATCGCCTTGAAATTCTCAGAAAAACCGCCTTTTCTTATGTTTTGTGGTCTTGTCCAGACCATCGAACTCCAATAGCAACTGCTTCTGCCTCTCGCTGAGTTTTGTGGGGGTTTTCACTACGACTCTAATGAACTCATCGCCTTTTCCTCTGCCGTGAACATCTGGAATGCCCTCCCCTTTAAGGCGGAAAGTGGTATGGGATTGAGTGCCTTTTGGCATCTTCAACTTAGCCTTACCTCTCAAGGTTGGGACATCGATCTCATCACCAAGTGCGGCCTGAGCAAATGAGATCTCAGTGTCATATATTATGTGATTCCCATCTTTCTGAAATATATCATGTGGTTTGACGTAAATAACAACATATAAATCGCCATTCGGGCCACCGCTGCTGCTCGCCTCCCCTTCGCCTGGCAGTCTAATTCTGTTTCCAGAATCCACGCCTACTGGCACATCAACCGAGATCTTCCTGTAATTCCGAACCACGCCTCTTCCGTTGCACTCTGTACATGGATGTTCTATCTTCTTCCCAGAGCCGCGGCAGCTACTGCAGGGCGTGATCCTGATAAATTGACCAAAACCGCTGCTTCTTATGTCCTTTATCTGACCCGATCCTCCGCAGGCTGAGCATTTCTTTGGTGAGGTGCCTGGTTTTGCACCGCTACCGTTGCACACGCCGCATTTCTCGATCCTCGGCACTCCAATCGTTTTCCTCGTGCCAAAAGCGCTCTCTTCGAGAGTTATCTCAAGGTCCTGATATATGTTTTTACCTTTAACCGGTCCTCTCCTCCTGGCCCTTGCCCCTCCAAAGAAGGTGTCGAATATGCTGTTAAAGCCACCGAAGCCGAAGCCCATGTCACCGAAAATATCCTCGAAGTTGATGGTCCTGAATATGTCCTCCTGCGTGTATCTGCCCTCTATTCCTGCATGGCCTAACATATCGTATTGCCTACGCTTTGTATCATCGCTGAGCACGCCATATGCCTCTGAGATCTCCTTGAACTTCTCTTCAGCTTCCTTTGGATAGTCCTTGTTCATATCCGGATGATACTTTTTTGCCAGTCTGCGGTAGGCCTTCTTAATCTCATTCTTGGACGCTTTTTTGTCCACGCGCAGCACTTCATAGTAGTCCCGTTTAGCCACTAATGGCCCTCCGGTCTACATATTGTAAACGAATCATACTCAGCATCACTGTAATTTTGAGCACACTTTAAAGGTGGTAAAGAATAACAACAAAAAAATATTGTGGTGTGAGTGACCCTATTTATCTTCCTCTTCCTCATCCACTATCTTGTAATCTGCATCCACGTACTCCTTTTCATCTTTGCCTTCCTCCTCTCCTCCAGACTGCTTCTTCGCCTGCTGGTCTGCCTGTTCCTGTGCCACCTTCTGATAAATTGCTGTGCCGACCTTCTGAATCTCCTCCATTAATTTATCGATATCCATTTTTATCTTCGAGACGTCATCGCCCTTCATCGATTCCTTTAGATTTTCCAAGGCCTTTTCTATGCTTTCCCTGTCCTCTTTGCTCACCTTGTCACCATGTTCTTTCAATGTCTTTTCCGCGTTATAGACGAGGTTCTCCGCCTGATTCCTCGTTTCAACCGCGATTTTGCGTTTCTTATCCTCCTCAGCGTATTTTTCAGCCTCTTTGATTTTCTCTTCGATCTCTTCTTGACTCAGGTTGGTACTGCCGGTTATTGTTATGCTAGCTTCCTTCCCTGTTCCTAAATCCTTTGCCGATACATTTACAATCCCATTACGATCTATGTCGAAAGTAACCTCGATTTGAGGCACACCCCGGGGGGCGAGAGGAATGCCCATCAAGTGAAATCTGCCAAGACTGACGTTATCTACAGCCATCTCCCTATCTCCCTGAAACACATGAATCTCAACACTGGTTTGGAAGTCCGCTGCAGTGGAAAATACTTGACTGCTCTTGGTGGGAATGTGGGCATTTCTGTCTATAAGCTTTGTAGCTACACCTCCTAAAGTCTCTACTCCTAATGAAAGCGGAGTGACATCCAGCACTAGAAGATCCTTAACTTCCCCTGTGATTACCCCCGCTTGAATAGCAGCTCCCATGGCCACACACTGCATAGGGTCAATACCTCTCTCCGCCTTCTTGCCTATGAGCTTCTCGAACCTCTCCCTTACTATTGGCATCCTGGTCGGTCCACCCACAAGAATGATCTTGTCTATGTCCTTATAATCCAATTCTGCATCTTCAAAGACCTTTTTTATTGGTTTTTCGCAGCGTTTTAGCACTGGTTCAATCAATTCCTCGAGCTTTGCCCTAGTTAGCTTCATCTCCAGATGTTTGGGTCCGGAAGAATCAGAGGTTATGAATGGCAGATTTATTGTTGTGGATAGGGTGCTGGAAAGCTCGATTTTCGCTTTCTCGGCCGCATCCCTCGTTCTCTGCAGGGCGGTTCTATCATTGGAAAGGTCTATCCCCTCTTTTACTTTGAATGCTGATACCAAGTACTCAACGATTTTCTCATCCATATCCGTTCCACCAAGATTTGTGTCTCCCGATGTGGCATCAACTTCGAAGACCCCTTCGCCTATGTCCATAATCATAATCGTCACATCAAAAGTACCGCCACCCAGATCCAAGACCACGATCTTCTGATCTTCACCCTTCTCTAGGCCGTAGGTAAATGCTGCTGCTGAAGGCTCATTTATTATCCTTAGAACCTCTAACCCAGCGATGGTCCCCGCATCTTTTGTTGCCTGACGTTTGTTGTCATCAAAATATGCTGGCACTGTGATAACAGCCTGTTTCACCTCCTCCCCGAGATAGGCTTCAGCATCCGTTTTAATCTTCTGCAAAATCATTGCAGAAATTTCCTGAGGTGTGTAGGTTTTATCGTCTATTGTGACCTTGTAGTCCGTGCCCATCTTTCTCTTAATGCGCATTATGGTTCGCTCGGGATTGAGAACGGCCTGTCTTTTCGCCGGCTCACCTACAAGTCTCTCACCCTCCTTCGTGAACGCTACCACTGAAGGAAACATCTTTCCACCGAACGAGCTCCCCTCCGCGCTCGGTATGATGACCGGTCTCTCCCCTTCTATGTAGGCCGCCTCTGAATTCGTAGTTCCAAGATCTATTCCTATGATCTTTGCCATAAAAAGTCACCTCCATCAATCATTGTTCGTCATTTCATTTTTTTTACCATCACCCTCATCTGAATCATCTTTCTCTTCCTTTTCCTCAGATACTTCATCATCCTTTTTTGGTTCCACCGCCACCCTCACCTTTGCAGGCCTCAATATCTTATCCCTGAATTTATAGCCTGGTTGAATCACACCTATTACGGTATTCTCTGGAAATTCGTCTGTGTCCACCATCTCCACCGCCTCATGTTTCCAAGGATCGAAATTCTCCTCAGTCTCGTTTATAATGTTCAGCCCCTCCTTCTCCAGCATCCCATAGAAGTTCTCGTAGATCAATTCCATACCTTTCATAAAATTACTGGTCGAGCCATTTTTTTTCGTTGCCATGGCGGTCTGAAAGTCATCTACGATCATCAAGAGGTCCTTGATGAGTTGAGCATTAGCATAGATTTTGAAATCGTTTAATTCCTTTTCTGTCCTCTTTTTATAGTTTTCAAATTCGGCCTGGGTTCTCAGTAACCTATCGTAGTATTCCTCCACCAGTCTATTTTTCTCCTCCAATTGTTCCTTCAACGACTCTTGGGCCGGTTCCTTTTCCGGTCCAAGGGGTTTTTCCTCCTCTTTTCCGCCCTCGCCTTTGGTTTTCTGGGGCATTTCCTTCACAACCATCAATGGGCTTTGCGGCTTAGCATCCAAAGCTGTAGGATCTTTTCTTGCCAATGCCCTGCTATCGTCGTTTTTAGATTTTTTCTCGACTTCCTCTGTTTCCTTGTCCTGTTCCATCTTCGTTCCCCTCAAACAGGTAAACCCTTCATTGTAGAAACATACACATTTGACCGCTCATTCGATTTCCACTTTTTTGCCTTTCCTATCCTTGGTCTCCACCTTTTTTAAAATGATGTCCAGCACACCATTCTTGTAGGTTGCCTTCGGTTTATTAGAATCCACATTCACCTTCAGCGGGATCTCCTTGAAATACTTGCGCTGCTCTGTGTCCACGTTGATGGAAACCTTATCCTTCTCAACGGTCAGGTTGATATCATCTTTTTCCACGCCAGGAATCTCCAGGGTAATTGAAATCGAATCATCGCTTTCTATGATGTCGGTCAGCGGCTCCCTCTCCGCTATTTTGAACTGCTCATCCCCGCCTTCTAACCTTCTCGACGGTTTCGTGTTGCCGAATTCCTCAATATGTGGTTTTCCGTCAGGGTCAAGCCGCATGGTAAAGCCGTATACATAGGGGCCTTGCTCTCCTTGATCCAATTCACCGCGTATGGCCCTTCTCATCATCCTGTCCATATACTCTTTCATACGTGCGAACTCCCTGTCGATGTCCCCAAAGTCAATGAAATCATCGAAAAGTGAATCATGGCTGCGCCAGTAATCATCGTCATCGAAATCTTTTCTTCTCCTTTTCTTGCTCATTTCCTCACATCCAGCAATCATTTTTCTAAGACATTTATCTCAGGATTTACTGCAGATATATAAGTTCTTCTATATAAGGCCTTATGTGTTATTGTTCGGCGTGGTCAGGCCCTCCACCGTACCCCCTCCTCCCGCCATTACCTACAAACACTAAAGAGGAATACCGTCTTAAGTTGACGATCTCATTGTTCCAATCGTTAGTTACTTAAACCCCTAAATTATCGTCCACACATCGGAGGTTCCAGCCATTGATAGCAAGGAAGTCGATGTTGGTGTTGATAAACACAATAGTAGGAGCAGTCCTCGGCTTCATTTCCCTTTATTTTGTGGCCCATTACATGGGCGAAACTGTCCTTGGCATAATCGGTTTTTCCCTGTCCTTCATCGGTCTTTTCTCCTTCATAACGAATCTTGGATACGACTCAGCCCATGTAAAACGGGTATCTGAGGGAAGAGACCTTGGGACCTGTCTTGGCACTTACATTTCCATCAAGCTGATTCTCATAGCCATAATGTCCGCATCCGCATTTGTCGGCATTTTGCTTTGGAGAGGTTTTTCCAATGGCGGGAACGATCCTGAAAAAGAGTCGGTATTGTTCCTGATTTTGGTGTATTATATCATCCTCACCTTGGTTCAGATGCTGGGTCATACTTTCATTGCCAGAAGGGAAATTGCTAAAAGCCAGATTTCAAATATAACCGAGCATGTGACGAAGGCACCGATAGTGATAGCTGTTGCGGTGATGCTCCCCCTCGGCGTATCTTGGTTGGCGGGGGCATATATATTGGGTGTGCTTGCAAGCTTTTTGGTTGCATTGCTACTGATAAGGGGCTATCCCATAGATAGACCAAGCAGAGAGATGTTCAGGAGTTACACGAGATTCGCTCTGCCGATTTTTCTTGTTTCCATGACAGCCATCATCTCACTGAACATCGATAAGGTGATGCTCGAAATCTTTTGGGATACAGACCATGTAGGTTATTATTTTGGTTCACAAAGAATAATCGACATAGTTAGAAATTTTTCAGTTTCCCTGGGCATCGTACTGTTTCCTACGATATCGTATTATGCAGCTAAAAAACGGCTAAAGGAGATAGGCAAGATTGTGGGCATGGCGGAGCGTTATCTGTCCATGATAATATTTCCTATCACGATGTTCATCATTATCCTTAGAAACGAGATAGTTGAGGTGATCCTGGGCCCTTCGTTTGTGGAAGTCGGTGCACCGGTGCTGGCAGCACTTGCTGTGTTCATTCTGATAATCACCCTTGCGAAGCCCTACAATGTTCTAATAGCAGGTATCGACAGGCCTGATATCAGTGCCAAGATAGGGGTCGCTGTCGCGGTTACCAACATCTTACTGAACCTGTTTCTCATTCCAAATCAGATTCTGGGAATTAGGACGCTCGGCCTGGGTGCATTTGGTGCGGCACTGGCCACGATATTCTCCCATTTATTGTTTTTAATTTTATACTACAACGCCTCTCATAAATTGACTGGAATCAGACCGAGTTCACGCATACTCCTTCATCTTTTGGCTGCGTTGATCGTCGGAATAACGTTAATGGGCATCAAACATCTATTGGATGTTGGTAACATATGGACAAGCATCAGATTATCAGGTGATCTACAACTACTCTATCATCTTGGCCTCCTCGTAGTATTAGGCCTTATCGTCTTGATCATATACTTGGCCATACTGTCGGCCGTAAAGGAGTTTAAAAGAAAGGATATGCGTTTCTTCCTCGATCTTCTCCACCCAGGAAAGATGGGCGAGTACATAAAAAAGGAGCTGAAAGGTGAAGAAGAGCCGTAAATTGACGGCAACCTTGCATAGATAAGGTGGTGCAGGAAATTGAACGATAAAAACCCTGAAAAGGATCCATACAATATCGTCTATTCATCCAAAATATCGGAAGTTTGCGATGAATCCGGAAATGTTCTTCCTTTTCCCAAGCAAAAGTACGGGCCCATAATCGACTTTATCATTCAATACTGTAAAAAAATCACCAACATCGGAAACGTGAGATTGCTCGATGTTGGGATCGGCTATGGGGCCTTTTTGAAACTATGCGAAGAAAGAGGAATAAAAAGAGTGTATGGAATGGATCCGTATCCTGTATCCATTGATATCGCAAGGAACATCACATCTGCAGAGCTGCGAATCGGCAGGATAGAGCATATGCCTTGGCCCTTTGGAGAAGATTTTAGGGTTGAGGTTATTACATGCCTCGATGTTGTGGAGCATTTACAACATCCTGGTGTCTTCTTTGAGAATGTAAAAAAATACCTGGCTGATGAGAGTATCGTTGTTATTAGAACGCCCAACAAAGAATTTCCGTATTTTCTTCGCAGTCTTCCACTGGTCGGTGTCAGAGATGAAAATCCCACACATATAAGTGTTCACAATAGTAAGTACTGGAGACATTTGGCCCAAAAAAATGATTTTCAAATTATAAGGGAATGGAAAGGCGAACACCTAACCCATTTAAAGTTCATGCCATACAAAGAAAAATTATTAAATGTCATGAGGATTGACCATAGAAAAGTGCCGATATTGAACATGTTTGAGCAGGGTTATATCATGGTTCTCAAATTGCAGAACAAGTAGTAAGGTCTATCTAGTCCCTTTTCCCGGAACGCTCTTCCTCAATGTTCTCATAAAGTCCTACCAATTTTTCTCCTTCATTGGCCCAGTTGTACCTTTCAACCACCGCTCGATGGCCGTTTTCTCCCATCTCTTCCATTTTTTCTCTATCATCCATCATCTGAATTAGTTTTTCTGCTAGATCTTCTGAATCCCCGGCCTTGAACACGAGTCCGCATTTTGCCTCGGTAATGATTCTTTTAAGCGGCGCCACATCCGCACATAGAACCGGCTTTTTGAAGTACATATACTGAAAAAGTTTGTGGGGAACTGTGGTGGCAGTATGGGGGGTGTCATGATACGGGATTATGCATATATCACTGGACTTTACATAACTCATGGCCCTGCGAAAAGGCACCCAACCAGTGAATGAAACCTTGTCTTCAATGCCCAGTTCCTTTGTCATTTTTTCTAGTTTTTCTCGAAATGGATCATCCCCTACTAAAACCAGTCGCACATCATCTTTTCTTTCAATAATTAGGTGCATGGCATCTATCAAAACATCTATGCCTCTGTGCTTCGAAAAACCTCCAACATAGGTGATGATAAATTCATCACCTGAACTTCTTTCCACTTGTTCTTTTAGTTCGGATCCGATATGACTTAGGAGAGAAACATCTGCTGTATTTGAGATAATCTCTATCTTCTCTTTTGATATGTTGTGCTGTTTTGCCAACCTTTTCCTCTGCTCCTCCACAACCACCACCACCTTTTTCACATTTCTGCATACAGATTTCTCCTCAAAAGCGAGAAGGGAAGGAAGGAAAGGAACCCCTCTACCTTGAACTTCAAACGTTGACCTCATCATTTCAACGTAATGTTCATGCATATCGAATACCACGGGAACGTTGCAATGTCTTCCTGCGATCATCGCCGCCATTGCAAATGGCAGATCATGCACATGCAAAGCCACTATCCCATATTTTTTAACCATTCTTTCAATTTTGAAGGCCAGCCAATATCTAAATTTGAAGAAGTAAAAAAAGTAACCTATCATCGGTGTGTCATAGAAGGGGGGATGGACCCTGTGAACATGTATTTTTTTCACCACCTCCTCCCTTTTCTGATCCTTTTTGCCAATGGCAAGTAAATGCACCTCATGGCCGTGGTCGATCAGGGATTTTGCCTCCTTCTCCACCCTGATGTCAGGGGGGAAAAAATTATCTGAGAGCACCATAAGGATTTTCAATCCAATACCCCTCGTTTCTCACCTTCTTGCATTTACAATCCTTGTCCTGCTCGCCTTTTTGCCTTAATGCCCTCTGCCAATTTATTGTAGACTGCCAAGAGTTTCTCACCCTGTTTATCCCAGTTGTATTCTCTTTTTGCCGCATTGTTTGCGTTTTTTCCAAGCCGATTTCTCAACTCAGTATCGGCAGCAAGTTCCGTAATCGCCTTCCTGAGCGCCTCGATATTCCCGTAGGGTATCACAATCCCGCACTCTTCCTTTTTCACCACCTCACCATAAATCGTATCGGTACTTGCAATAATCGGCTTACCCGCTGCCATGGCCTCAAAAAGCTTGTTCGGCATTGCGATTTTATGACTCCCCTCCTTTGGGTTTATCATCATAAAAACCGCATCGCACGCCTTGGTTTGTAATGGCACCTCCTCGTTCGGTACTTCACCTATAAATAGAGCGTTATCCATGCCCTCCATCTCAGCTTTTAATTCGTTCTCAATGTTCCCATGGCCGCCGATTATTAATATCATATTTTCTTTTGTGTTTAACGGTTTGTACACCTCTAAAACCTCTCTCAGCCCCCTGTGTTCACCTAGAGAGCCTATGTACATCAGGATAAATTTATCGTCTAAGTCTCTGGCCTCATCACCCTTCTTTTTATGGAAGTTTTGAATGAATTTTTTTCTCGAAACCATGATATTTTCCTTGGCAATTTCGTATTCCTTCAGATCTTTGCAATTCAGGACCAGTGCGTTGTTCTCAGGGCAGAGATTGCCGAGCTTATCGAGTATGGGTTGGCTCACGGTGATGACAGCATCAACATGTTTTTTTATGGTGCGCTTTTCAAACCGCAGGGCCATTTTAACAAGGGGACCCGGGACAGCACTTGCTATCATCAGAGAATAATCTTCGTGGGAATCGTAGACCACCTTTGTATGCTCTCTTTTTCCTCCAAACCTAACCGAGAACAGCGTGTTGAAATCGTTGTAGTGGATGATGTCAGGTTTGGTCTCCTGAGTCTTCTTCGCCATCTTCCTCATGGCCCTTATGTGCTGGGCCATCCTTCTGATCAGGAGGCTCTTCACAGGGGATATGTGCTGGAATATCCTGAAGACCTGGATACCCCTATAATCTGTAACAGGCGGGAGATCGTTCAAAGGCTTATTTGTCACGGTCCTTGCCCAGCATACCACACACACGTCCCAGCCCTGGTTTCTGAGGGTCTCCGCCTCCTTGTAAACCCTCTCGTCCAGATAGGGAAAAAGGAAGTCATTTCCCAACACCATGGTGACCTTCATAACCTATCACACTTTCCCAGGCATTCATTACACTCAAATCAATGTGGATTCCACGATGATTAACATCTTATATCTATTCAAGGTTTCGATTCATGATGGGCTGGGGAGTTTTGAGAGTTAACTTTATATTGTCTCATTCTTTTACTATCATGGTAATGATTTGGAGGCTTTCCTTAAATGAGAAATACGCACTTTTTATTGATTGGGTTGCTGTTGATTTCGTGTATTGCGGTTAATTATGCAACACCAATTATCGCTGAGGAGCCTCGAGGCACCAGAAGCCCTGGTGCGGGTGTGAATCTCACTTGCCCTACTGGAAACCGGGAGGGAAAGCCTACTGATACACTTAGTTATACCTTTGAGATAAATAATACCGGGGATCAAATGGACAATTTCACCGTCGTTGCAGAATCGGATAATAATTGGTTGATGAATTGGAATGATCAGGTTGTTGGGCCCTTAGCGGTTAATGAGAACACAACTCTTTTAGTTAACATTACGATTCCAATGGGCGCACCCGCTAATATAATTGATAATCTCACGTTTAGTGCCCAATCACAATCTGAGTTTGGTGTTTTAGAACAGGTTAAAGTTAATACTACGGTTATCGAGGCATTCGTTTTGAGCATAGATATCGAGGGCAGATATGAAAAAACACAAAGTATAGATCCCCCAGAGGTTACAAATTACACACTCACCATAAGAAACAAGGGTAACGAGAACGTGACCATAACCTTGAAACACCCCCCCCTTTCCTTAGGGTGGACCGCATCATGTGAGTTTGAGAACTGGTTGGTAGCTGTAGACGAGGCTAATCTGACGGATGAGGGCGTGATAGATGTTAACATTACAATAACAGCCCCAACAAATGCGCAGCCAGACACTGAGATGACCATTACGATTTGGGGAGAAAAAACAGATGAGGGTTGGTACTCCTGGCAATATCAGGAGAACATAAATATAACGACCATCGTAAAGTCTAGGCTGAATGTAACATTCACCCCAGAGATGACTTTTGGGTATGTGCGCTCTGGTGCGACTTTTTTTAACTTCACAATGGAGAACAGTGGAAACAAAGATATAAAAATCGACCTTACCATAATGAAGGATAATCTCCTGATTACGAGCCTTGATTTCAATCAACTGAATTTGAGTGTAGGTGGCCTACCGATAGGAAATACACTGGCGGTGAGTACCGCTTCGAATGCACATCTCGGTAATTATACCATCAATATTTCAGCCATAGACAACGCTACAAGAAAGATAGTTGGAGCTATGGAGCTCTATTACATCATTGTACCAGTCCTGAACATCACAAATATCTCATTTTCTGATTCAGAACCATTGCAGTTTAAATCTACAGATGTTGTTGTAATCATTGAAAACATAGGCTATGTTAATGCAAAGAATATTACAGTAAATTTATTTGACGGGTCGAATAAAGTAGGTGAAGCGCATCTGGATCACATCAACGCTAGCGATGTTGCCGAGGTAAAAATCAAGTGGTCCCCTTCAGATTTTGGGAATAGAAGGATTAGAGTATCATTAGATGTACAAAGGGAGGGGGGCGATGGCGACTTTTCAAATCACGGCACTAGCATATCAGAAAAATTCACCGCTGTGAACGTGGAGATAAATTGGCAGCCCTATTACTTGGCCATCTTTATCCTAATCATCATAGTCTTGGGTGTGGCCTTCCTTTCAGGTGCCCTCCAATTGAGGTATTATAAGGGAATTCCGCATGTGAACGATTACGGTGAAGAAGCTGAGGAAGCAGGTTATGAGGATCATCCTGAGGAGCCGTTCCCGGAGGATGAGGAAGAGGAGAAAGCGTTAGCACCCTTCAGTGTGGCAGAAGAAAAAGAGGGTCTTGAGGAACCCTTGGATTATGAAATGCGTGAGGAAAGAGCCGCTCCGATGCCTCCTCCAAGGGTGAGAGAAAAACCCTATGAAAGGGAAGTCTTGCCATCGATGGTGCCATCCAAAGACCCAGAAACTCTTAGGAAGGAAGATGAACTGAGAGGCGAAATATCAAGGGTGGAAGATGAACTTTACAAAACCAAAAACTTGGGTGTGGACACTGCGAACATAGACCAGCTGTTGAGAACCGCCAAGAAGAGCCTGCGCGATGGGGAGCACAACAAGACAAAGCAGTACCTCGGTTATGCGAACGAGCGCCTTCGAAATCTAACGGCAAAACGAGATGAGGCGTTAAACGCCATCAAGGAGGCCAAGGAGTTTCTTTCTGGGATGAGGGGAACAACCGATCTTACCATCGTGGAGAATTTCCTGATGAAGGCAGACTCGCTCTTTGAGGAGGGGGATTACAGGGAAGCCAAAAACTACGCGAACAAGGCCAAGGATAGGGCCATAAGATTGCAGAGGCGGGAGATGAGGCTGTAGGGCATCAATAATAGTACCAAATGCTCCTGTAATCTTTGATGTTCTCCCCTCTTTTTTCCAACTTCCCGAGGTAGCTTTTTATCGTGACATCTGTGTATAGATAAGGTTTTACCGTGTTCATGTTTTTCTCCCATGGATGGAACGAGTAAACCCTTCGTCCGTCAGGAAGTATCGATATCAGTTCATGATCCTGCCAAGCTCTTAGATGATTTTTCCCGAGGAAAGGAACGTTGAACACAGGCTCGTCAGATCTGTAGATTCCAGGCAACAATCTCGCCTCCTCTTTGAGTTCCTGCAGTATCCTGGCCACAGGTACCGCGTATTCCTCGATTTCGGATTTACCTTTCATATTGAAATTGTAGTACGGATCCACTCCGATTTGTTTGATAGCCACTCTCAATGCCACGGTCTCAAAACGCCTGCTGGCTGCAAAGGAGTACACCTGCTGATTGTAAACATGCATACCCTGTTTCCTAATATGCTTAATAGCCTTTGCCGTCTCCAATGTGACTTCATAGGGATGAGAAAAGTGCGTGACCATGCATATGGTTCGCTTGCCCATCTCATAATAGTGACCAAAAATCTCGCAAAGCTCTTCTGTTACCCTTTGGGGCACGGTAATGGGAATGCGTGTGGCTATTCTTATGCTGCGAATATGGGGGATTTCTGATAATCTTCGGACAATGTATTCAACTTTATTATCGTTCAGTACCAACGGGTCCCCGCCAGTAACCAGCACATCCATCATATGCTCGTGCTCGGCAAACCAATCCAAGGCAGCATCGAGTCTTTGCTTCGGTGCTTCCGCGGTCTCCATCAAAGGAGATGTGATCTCCCAATTTCGCTGACAGTAAACACATATCTGCGGGCACGAATCATAGGGTTTGAGTATAGCCACTTTGGGATAACGCCGTGTCACCAGATCTATGGGGGATGTGTCGTGCTCGCGCATGAAGTCAAACGCTATCTCCCTGTCCTCTTTATGGGCGATCATATCCTCCACATAACTCAATGGAGGAAATACCTGCCTCCTTACAGCATAATCGTGGCCATTGGGTTCAAAATCCATTAAATGAAGATAGTGCGGTGTCACACCAAATGGAACCCCGTTCTCAGCAGCAAGCCTTATTCCTTTCTCTTGATCATCCGTCAATTTTATCACTTTTTTAATGTGTTCTAAACCGGTCAGACCATTAAAAACATGCTTGAACTGCCAGTGCCAGTCATCCCAATCATCCTGAGTTGCATCATACAGCTCCAAAATTCGTTTCTTATTCCCCTTTCGCTTTTCAAGGATATCGGGTTGGAGGCCGCTTGGATATCTATTAATATGTTTATTCATCTCCTGGCCCATGATGTCGAGAAAATTTGAGCGCATTACCCCTGCTTCCCTGCCCTTGAACTTTCCAAAATCAGGATACTCGATGCCATTCATCAGCGATGAGGGGTAAATATCAGCCTGTCCTCTTAAGGCCTTAAATAGATGTTCAAACTCGTCGATAAAGTCATCGCTCGCATCTGAATCGCCTTCAACTGCAGCTTTCCAAAGGAATTCCAACGCTGAAGATTCCGCTAAACGTTCGTTTCTAGGTGAGATAATATTTTTAAGGCATCGAACAGCCTCCTTGAGTGTGATGTAATCCCACGATTTTATCTTCACAAAATCTCTACGATATGACCAATCCAAAGCCTCGAGGTGATGTATAAGCTTCTCCCTTGTGCTTTCTAGTGTGTCGCCTTCCTTTAAAAGGGTGTATATCTCGGGACTAGCGTTCCAACAATTCTGCCATCTATTAGTCATAATGATGCACTCCCCCTTATCGAATGAAATTGTATTACAATAGTTGGATACGAATGGTTCTCACACTATTAAATCATAACCCCGAAACGGCGATCAACGAATAAAAAGAAGAAACACCTCTCCCCAATTTACAAGAGCTGCCCCCCTCCCTCTAGCTTGGGCCCAACCTCTTTGGGTGGCTTTGCGGGAAGACGTCCTTTCTTGATCTGTTTAGCCTCAAATTTCTGCTTCAATTCACCCGAATTAATGGAAGTCATTACCTCTTCTTT
>CBDUXN010000002.1:0-55405 GCA_965371185.1 uncultured Thermoplasmata archaeon | reverse complement strand
TTTTACTTTTATTTCCATTGCCAATGGAATACTGAGGTTCTGGCGTTTTTTTGGAAAGAGAAATGACTGGATAGAGTTTGTGCTACATTTGATAATTTTTATCTTGGCTGGGACCGGTGCTGCTGGATTTTTTATCCGCGGATTGAAGGAAAAAAAGCACTGACGGTGGTGAAACATGAAAATCGTAAGAGCTGAATCGGATGATATTAATGAGATTCTCAAGCTCGTTCAGGAATGTATAAAGAACATGAATGCCAATGGCATCGATCAATGGAACGAGCAGTATCCGCCACTTGAGATTTTTAAATCGGATGTTGAATCTGGCTCGCTTTTTGCCATGAAGGATGTAGGAAGGATCGTTGGTGTAATCGTGCTTTCTGAGGAGCAGGATGAAGAGTATGATGATATCGATTGGACAGATAAATTTGGTAAAGTCATTATCGTCCATCGTTTAGCGGTGCATCCTGAGCGGCAGAGGATGGGTATTGCCACAAAACTCATGGATTTCGCGGAAAATTATGCCAGGGAAAACGGATATTCTTCTATCAGGGTTGATACATACAGCAGCAATCCACGAAGCTTACAGTTATTTGAAAAACGAAAGTACAAAAGGAAACCTGGACAGATACATTTCCCTGAGAATGAAGAGCCCTACTATTGCTATGAAATGATAGTTGATAAGTAAAAACAGGCATCGCCAAAAATTCTTTTAGCAGTCAAACAATCCACCATGGATGATCAAGGCATTTGAAGATGAAAGAGTAATCGGTATTGAGCTATTCTATACCGACACGAAAGGCGTAGGAGGCAAGCTCAGAAAAAATGCCGAGGATTTCATCGTGGTGGAGATTTCGCTGCCTCCGCCAAAGGAGGAAGAAGGAGAATATGCCATAGTTAAGATCAGGGCCAAAAATTGGGAGACCAACCGGCTCATTCGACAGATGTCAAGAAGATTGGGCATCAGCAGGAACAGGATAGGTTTTGCGGGAACAAAGGATAGAAGAGCGGTAACCACCCAGCTGATCTCTATCAAGGCATCAAAAGAGCTTGCAGAAAGGGTGAGCATGAAGGATTTGGAGGTGCTGGATGTATACAGCTCGAATAAAGGCCTCAATTTGGGGGACCTGATTGGAAACAGCTTCGAAATCGTTATCAGGGACATGGAGGCCTCAGAAATCGAGGCAGAAAAGCTGGTTAACGAAACCTTCACGGAACTTAAGGCCCTTGGAGGTTTTCCCAATTTTTTCGGTCATCAGAGATTCGGCGCAGTGAGACCAATAACCCATTTGGTTGGCAAGAAGATCATGGAAGGGGATTTTAGAGGCGCTGTATTCACCTATCTGGGCAACCCGGTTGACATCGAGGGGAAGGAGGCTTTCGAGGCCAGAAGAGGTTTGGAGGAGGGTATCGGTTACGGGGAGGCGCTGAGACTGTTTCCAAAACATTTGGGTTTTGAAAGGGCGATGTTGAACCATCTGGTAAAAAATGAGGATGACTTTGCTGGAGCAATCTCGGTATTGCCAAAGAACCTTTCAATGATGTTCGTCCATGCATATCAATCTTACCTCTTCAACAGGATCTTGGGTCGAAGAATCGAAAACGGGTTGTTGATGGATGAGCCGTTGATCGGGGACATAGTTCTCCCCACAGATGCAAACAGCCTGCCTGACCATAAGAAATGGATAGATGTCAGCGAGGAGAACGTGAACAAGGTGAGGAAAAGGATCAGAGAAGGGAAGGCGTTCTTAAGCGGCCTTGTTCCCGGGGCTGAGGTAAGGGTGGCAGGAGGTGAACAGGGAGAAATAGAGAGGGGGGTGTTGGAAGAGGAAGACATAGTGCCAAAGGATTTCATTGTGCCGCAGATGAAGGAACTGTCCTCCAAAGGCATGAGAAGGGAATTGATCTCACCATTTAGGAATTTTAATTGGAAGATTGTGGAGGGAAGTGTAAGAATGCGGTTCGATCTCATGAAGGGCTGCTATGCAACAGCATTGTTGCGGGAGTTCATGAAGAGCGATATACTTAGATATTGAAATAATGGGTCGATTTATCGCGCTGGAAAAAGGTCGAAATAAATTCAGTCCGTCTTAAGGAACTTTCTCAGCCTGAGGATGTCCTCAAACGAACCTTTCAGTTTAATTTTTCTCAATGCAAAGGCCTTCATGGCCCCCAACTCCCCGCTCATGAGGGCCTTTAGTGTCTCAGAATCTGAAGTTATAGTTAGTCGTGGATCATCCACCTTGCCCTTTGCAAGCTCCCCCACCTCTCCGTTTTTAATGGGGACGTGGTAGCTATCACCGTCGGTTATCTCTAGCTGAAAGACTCCATCGAATTCCTTCAACTCGTTCCTGAACTTCTCGTCCTCATCCACCCTCTTCTTTGCCTTTTTCAGCCATTCTTTCAGCACTTCCTCCATGTCCGGACCTCCTAAAAGTCCTCTATTTTCTTGCTCTTGAGCCTGCTCAAAAGACGCTGTGTCGTCTTCCACGAGAGACGGGTATAGGGCGGCGGTGTACCGTGGCTCTCAACCCAGCTTTCCAAGAATTGCATCGTGACGGCATCAGAAGGGTACCCGCTGCCTATCCCTTCGCCAAGCTCTTCAGCGATCTTTCGAATCTCTGCATCACGGGTTGTCTTCGCTATTATGGATGCCGCAGACACTATTGGGTATATCTCATCTGCCCCGTGCTTGGAGATTATTTCCACCTCATAGCTCAGTTCGTCTTCGATGTTCCGCCTGAATGTCTCCACATTCACATCTGCGGAATCAACATATGCGGTTGAGGGCCTCAGTTTTTCGATGATGCTGGCAAACAGGTCGCTCTCGATCTTGTTCAAGGTAAGGCGCTCCCTTAGGGTATCGATGTCCCTTGCAGGAACGATTATAACCTCCGTTCTCGCAATTTTTTCTATCTCCAAAGCCAGCTTCTCTCTGCGCTTCGGCGTGCATTTTTTCGAGTCCCTGACATTCAAACCGTCCAACTGGGATTCGCTTTTTAGCATCACGCCTGCGATGACCATAGGGCCAATGACTGGGCCTCTACCAGCCTCATCCACACCGCAAATCATCCGTGAAGGTAAGAGGTTAGGGGTAAAAAGAGGTTTTGATGACATAGCACCCCAATGTTTATCTTTTTACATCCCTTTACCCCCCTCAAATTGGGGTGAGGGACTATGATTGAGAGAGAAGAGATTCAGGAAGTTTTGAAGGAGTACGATCTTGGTAAGGTAAAACTCGGCATGATAGCTTCGCATTCTGCATTGGATGTATGCGACGGCGCAATAGAAGAGGGGTTCGAGACGCTTGTGATATGCCAAAAGGGCAGGGAAAAGACCTATAATACATATCTTCTGGCCGAGAGGGATGCTGATGGCAGGTTGATCAGAGGTGTGGTGGACAAGGCCGTTGTTTACGACAAGTTCAACGAGATCATGAAGCCTGAGAACCAGAAGATGCTCATCGATGAAAATGCTTTGTTCATTCCGAACAGGTCATTCTCATCCTATATCGGATTGGATGAGATAGAGAACGATTTCAAAGTGCCTATGGTGGGGAGCAGGAACATGTTGAGAACCGAGGAAAGGGGGGAGAAGCAGGATTATTACTGGCTGTTGGAAAAGGCTGGTTTACCATTCCCGGAAAAAGTCGAGAGACCGGAGGATATAAAGGATTTGAGTATCATTAAGCTTCATCATGCCGTCAAGAAACTGGAGCGCGGTTTTTTTAGTGCCTCAACTCATGAGGAATACCTAAAGAAATCGGAGGTTCTCCTCAAGCAGGGCGTGATAACCAAGGAGGATTTGGGTAGGGCGAGGATCGAGCGCTATATCATAGGACCTGTGTTCAACTTCGATTTCTTCTACTCGCCCATAGAACCTTCCGGCTCGAAAATCGAACTTATTGGGGTGGACTGGAGATTCGAGACGAGTTTGGACGGCCATGTGAGATTACCTGCACCGCAGCAGATGGCATTGACCGAGGAGCAGATGTATCCTGAATACACCGTATGCGGGCACAACAGCGCAACGCTCCGAGAATCACTGCTGGAAAAGGTTTTCCCCCTGGCCGAGAGTTACGTCAAGGCAACACAGGAGCATCATCCCCCAGGCATAATAGGACCGTTCTGCCTGCAAACATGTGTGGATAAAGATCTGAACTTCTTCATATACGATGTTGCGCCCAGAGTGGGAGGGGGCACGAACGTGCATATGTCTGTTGGACATCCCTACGGCAACACATTATGGAGAAAGAGCATGAGCACCGGAAGAAGGGTGGCAATGGAGGTGAGAAGGGCGATCGAGATGGACAAGGTGGAAGAGATAGTGACATAATAATAAAGTCCATAAATAGGTTAACAAGGGGGTGTGGTGGACAGGGGCGGCGGGCTGGTTTAAACCATCGTCATCGGCAAAGTATTACTTTCACCTACCCCTCATAGATACCCTTATAAGTTCAAAAAGCGATTTATTCAACAAACCAAAAAATGGTGAATTAAATGGCAGAAGAAAAAAAAATAGAAGAGTTGCCAGGAGTAGGACCAGCAACTGCTGAAAAATTGAGAGAAGCAGGCTATACGGATTTGATGTCCATAGCTGTGGAATCTCCTAAGAACCTTGCGGAGTTGGCTGAGATAGGAGAACCCACAGCCAACAAGATCATAAATCTTGCAAAACACGAGGCGGATATCGGGAACTTCATGACGGGAGACGCGTTGCTAGATAAAAGGAAGACCGTTGGTAAGCTCACCACAGGGGCCAAGGCATTTGATGAATTATTGGGCGGAGGCTTTGAGACACAGGCAATAACGGAGGTCTATGGAGAGTTCGGCTCAGGGAAGACGCAGATAGCGCATCAGCTAGCGGTGAATGTTCAACTGGCAGAGGAGCAGGGGGGATTGGAAGGCCATACCTTGATGATCGATACAGAGAACACCTTCAGGCCTGAAAGGATAATACAGATCGCACAGGCCCTAGATCTGGATCCCACAGAAGTTTTGCAAAATGTGCATGTGGCAAGGGCTTTCAACTCCCACCACCAGATGCTTTTGATGGACAAGGCGAAGATGCTCGCAAAGGAGTTTCCTGTCAGACTTCTGATAGTCGATTCTTTGACCGCGCATTTCCGTGCCGAGTATATCGGCAGGGGGGCATTGGCTGAGCGGCAGCAAAAGCTGAACAGACATATGCACGACCTGCAGAGGTTCGCTGATTTGACCAACGCAGCGATCCTCGTTACAAATCAGGTTTCCGCGAAACCGGATGCATTTTTCGGCGACCCGACCAGACCCATTGGAGGCCATATCGTTGGCCACACCGCCACTTTCAGAATATACATGAGAAAGAGCAAGGGAAGCAAGAGGATATGCAGGCTCGTGGACTCTCCGAGCTTGCCAGATGGGGAGGCCGTGATCATGCTCTGTGAGGAGGGTATTAGGGATTAGAGCGATTGAAAAGTTTAAACCGCATAATTATGCCGGTTGAGGGTAGTCATGTCAGACAGTCCTAAGAAAGTACAAGTTAAGACTCGTAAGAAATCTAATTCCGACGTATTCGACGAGTTTGAGGGTTATTTAGGCAAAGGAAATACGGATAAAATTATGCGGGATCTTCGTGGAGATGTAAATACAGATATTGATGAACCTTGATACCAACATACTTACCGTAAAAGTTAACCTAAAAAAACATGGGTGAGCATTTACATATGATAGTGAATGGAGTATGAGGGACTAGAACGAAGCATCCTCAGGGATTTTAAAAGTTACATCTTCTTCATTATTTTCTCTGAGATACTTCATCTTAATGTAAAAAATGATTATCAAGCTAATAACGGAAGATATAGCTATTACCAAATAAAGCATGTTTATCATCAATCTAGGGTCATGCCCAGTAAAAGTTCCTATTGATAGTTGAGTTATGATTAATCCACCGATGATACCTCTGATAGTGGAGTATAATACCACTTGCGGTCCAATCACATTATATAATCGACTATTAGGCATCTTTCCTTTCCACAAGAGATAAGCAAAGACACCATCCAACAATCCAAAGCATATTAATGATATGGTATAAACCATTCTCATCTCAGAGAAATAAACACTTTGTACCGTCGAGGTCTCGCCACCAGATTTTTCGATTAATTTTTGTGTTTCCTCAGCGGCGTGTTCCATATTCGGAAGAAAAGACATCCATAGTGTTAATATAATCATCGTATAAACCAGGAATCCAATTAATACAAGGACGGTTAATACCTTCATAGAAAACCTAGTTTCCTCACCCTTTATCGAGCTAAGCAATTCTGACACCTCTATTTGTTTAAATATCAATTGTATTGAGGTTTAATAAGTTTTCCTATTAACTTAAACGTGAATTTGGGAGACTAATGGGTAGCCTCGTCAGGAATCTTAAAGACCAGCTCTTTCTTCATTTTTGCGGTTAAAAATTTCCTTTGGAAGTAGAGAATAATTATGAGGCTGATCACAGAGAATACAGCTATTATGAGGTAAAGTAGGTTCATAAAAATTCTAGGATTATCCCCAATCAAAATCGAAATTGAAAGCATGATAATCACAAAAGCGCTGAACATTCTAATAGTAGAATGGGCCTCTGATAATACTCTTGTAGTTATCTCCTGACTTTTTGGGGCCTTCCCCTTCCACAACATAAAAGCAAAAACAGCATCTAACAATCCAAAACATATAAAAGAAATTACCTGAGCGAATTTAATTTCCCCAATGTATTCGCCGTGAATCAGCCTCCCAGAATCTTCCCCGCCGGTTCTTTCTATCATACTTTTCGTTTCTTCATAAGCGTCTTCCATATTTGGAAAAAAGAACATCCATTGCATGATCAGCATGAAAAATAAGAAAACCAAGAAAGCAATAAAAATATTAACTGCCAGACCCTTCGTTGAAAATTCATATTCACTTAATTTCATTTGTCCAATTAGAGACAATTAGGAACCCTCAACTTTTTTATATTTCCAATTGAATAATTATATTGAATCTAATTAAAATTTTCTGTCCAAAAAAATAGTGCCGAGGACGGGATTTTGAACAGGATTTTTGTCCCTTTTTTTCTTCTCTTTAAAACCTTATTATAAACGATTATGATTATCACGAGGCTGAGCACTGAAAAAATTGGGATTGTCAGGTAGAGTGAGTTCATTAAAATTCTGGGATTACTATGGGTGACTATTGTTGTTGAAATAATGGTTATGACGTAAGTGTGAAAAATTCTGGCAATGAAATATATTGCTGTTAGAGGAATTAAAACTGATTCATTCCGAAATGGAGGTTTTCCTCTCCACAACATAAGCGCATAAATGCCGTCTAACAGGCCGAATAATATTAACGAGAGCATTAAAACCATTCGCAACTCAGGAATTATGTCGCCTTGTATTATTGAGGCAGGTTCTCCCCCTCCGCCTGTTTCTGCCAACATTCTTGCTGTTTCCTCAGCAGCCTCTTCCATCTGAGGGAGGTAAGTGAGCCATAATCTTGCGATGTTAAACGCAAATAAAAGGAATACGACGAGTATTACAATGGCCATGATTTTTGTAAGCAGAAAAATCCACATACCATATCTCGATTCTATCAGTGGCAATCTATACCCTTCCATATTCTTTTGAAACCTATTGCATTGGTTTCACATAAAGATTTGCATAAAAATAGAGTGCCGAGGACGGGGTTTTCAACAGAGCCAGCCTCAACTGGCTCGTTTTTGAACCCGTGACCTCCGGATTTCTTAGGTGCCTGAGAGCATCAAGCTGTACCCTATGAGTCCGACGCTCCACCAGGCTGAGCCACCTCGGCACATGTAATCGATAATTCTAATTCTCAAAATGGAATGAGCGAGGTTAATCCTCCGTTGGTCCTTCCCCTTCTACAACCTTTTCCTCCTCGGGTTTTGGTTGCAGCTCCTCTTTCCCCTCGACTTCCTCTTCTCCAGCCTTCTCTTCCTCAATGGTTTCTTCCGGCCTCTCCTTCTCGTCAATTTTCTCTTCCACCGCCTCCCCAGCCAGCTCTTCGGGTTTCTCCTCCAACTCCTCTTCAGTCCTCACGGCTACCTCTTCTAGCGGTTGAGGTGGCGGCGCCACAACCTTTTCTGTTGGCGATCTGAGAACCTCTGATCTCCGTATCTCCACCCTCTTCAACGGGTAGATGGGCTTGCTCGCCCTGAGAATGCTTTTCGATATGTTGCCTGAAAGCATCTCTTTTATGAACTCACTGCTTATGGATTTGGCGGCCTCGCTGGTTATGATCTTCCCCATGATACTGCGAATCGCCTTCTGCTGGGAAACCTGGATCCTCTTCTCCGTAACCGCCATTGGTTTGACCCGAATCAAAGCCTTATCCTTTGTTATTGCATCAAAAACACCGTCTGTTTTCGAGTGCTTTCTCCTGGTCAATCTTCGGATGTAATCACTTGTAAGAGTGTGTCCAATGAAGTTGGTATGGGCATCGAAGCCATTCACTTCATGAATTTTAAACATGAGTTTGATGTGCATCTTCGAGAAATCGCCTGTCAAATCCTGCATCGTCACCTCTGTTACCCTGCCTATTACCTTAGCACTGTCGTCGCTCAACGTCTCCGCAATCTGTACATTATTGAACATCTCTGGAGCGAGTATTCTGTACCATTCCTTGGACCGCCACTTGTCCTTCACCTTTCGCGCTGTAGCTCTTGGAGCTCTCTTTGCAGCCATTGCCATTCTCCTTTTTTGGTGGCTACCCTAATAAAGTTCGTATATATAAGTTTGTGGAATATAACACCAGTATCAAAAGGATTAAAACTATGTAGAGTATTCATGTTTAGCCTTAAAACAGTGAGACCGTTGTCATTGGAAAGTTCGGTAACCCATATCAGAGACAAACACATATTCAAGTATATGGTTATCAGAATTATATTAAGGAGCCAAGAAAAGGGTGTTGAACATATTCTCAAAAGGGAATTTAAATGACGGAAAAGGACTTGGAATCACTTGAAAAAGAGATGCTCGTCTGCACCCAATGCGGTTTTTGTAGGAGCGTGTGCCCCATATTTGAGGACTTTGGTTGGGAATCCTCTGTAGCCAGGGGTAAAGTAATTCTTGCATATGGTATGCTAAAGGATAGATTTGACATCGATGATTCGATAGTGGAGACTCTTTACCAATGCTCAACCTGCGGAGACTGTGAAAGGAGATGTCCTTCAAATGTTGGTGTTGTAGACATCATTGAAGCAGCACGCAAGGAGCTGCTTGATGAACATGCTCTCGAAAAGCACAAAAAATTCGCGGACAACATCTTGAAATACGGTAACCCTTACGGCGAAACCGAGAAGCAAGGCGAGCAATTCGGTAAAACTCCAAAAAAAGCCAAAATTGGCTATTTTATAGGTTGTACCCCAGCATACAGAAATCAAAACATCGCCAAAACAACCATGTCCATATTGGACAAACTGGGTGTGGATTATACGGTTATAGATGAGGTCTGCTGCGGCAGCCCGCTTCAGAGAATCGGTGGTAAGGACGGGGATGTAAAGAAGCTGGTGGATCATAACCTGGACTCTGTGGAGGAACTGGGCATAGAAACGCTTTTATTCTCCTGTGCAGGCTGCTACAACATGTTCAAGAACCACTATCCTGATTTCAGAGAACTGAAGTTCAAACCCATGCATATCACAGAACTTCTGGCTGAGAAAGAACTGCCTCTGAAGGAATACCCAAAGACCGTTACATATCATGATCCATGCCATTTGGGGAGGCATGCAGGAGTATATGAGGCACCGAGAAAGATCATCGAAAAGATTCCAAAGGCCGAGTTCAAGGAAATGGAATTCAATAAGGAAACAGCGAGATGTTGTGGAGGTGGAGGAGGGCTACGCGCAGCTTTCCCTGACATGTCAAAAAGGATAGCGGAAAGACGCATAGAGAACGCAAAATTTGCAGATGTGCTCCTAACAGCGTGCCCTTTCTGCGTGAACAACCTTACCCTTGGAAAAGAATCTACTGACTGCGATATCGAGGTCAAGGATATCGTGGAACTTGTGGACGAGCTCCTTGGGGACAAAAAGGGTCAAAAGAAATGATTCTGGACCGATAAAGTTGCCGCGGAGCCGTTCCGTGTTCCCTTAAGTTTCGGTTACGAATTCTTTACCCTCACGGGTAACCGTTATAACAAAATCGCTCCAGCCGAGCCAATCGACCGTTATGTATCCTTTTCGTTCCAGCTCTTGAATATACCTTTCTAAATCGCTGTAAGCGATGCCTCCGAGCTCCTTGAATAGTTCATCCCTGCTGGCCCCCATCAGCCCTCTCTTTGCCACTATTCTTAGTAGCATCGTTTCGTCTATGTTATTCTCCATCATCGTTATCGGTTTCAATTATGAGAACAAAGACTACTTTAATACTATAGGTGCGGTTATCATTATCAATTATCATAAGTGAAATTTTTACCCGATATTTTGGACGGCTCAGGGATGGAGGTGAGGGCGGCGTGCGGGTTTTAGATAGATAAACGAGATATGACAAGAATCACCACAAAATTAAAATACATTTTAATATATTCAAGTTTACTTTAAGGTGATTGAATGAAGTGCTGTAAATCCATTATGGCTCTGCTAATACTTGGGATGCTTGTGATAACACTCGTGCCCACAATAAAATCTGAAGAAGATTCTGAGATCAGCGTTGAAGTGATGATCGACTTCGGCAATGGCATTGTGCAATGGGAGGATATAATGCTTGGTGAGAACCGTACTGCGATTAAAGCAACTGAGGAAGCATGCAGTCAACTGAATTTGGATTTGGTTGTGGAATGGTTTTCCTTCGGGGTTTTTATCAACGGTATTGGGGGGTTAAACAGTCCCGATGACTGGAGCTGGTGGTGGTCGTTTTTATTGTGGAACAAATCCGCTGAGGATTGGGAGGGTTCAAATAAGGGGGCAAATGATGTCCAACTGAATGATGGGGATATCATAGGGTGGTGCCCCAGTTCCTCGGAACCGATGGCCGTGCCAGCATTAAAATACCCCTGGGCAGGTTTTCAACACGATGCTTTCAACTCAGGTTCAATTAGAGGCTCCGGGCCTTCCACAAACAACCTTCTATGGTCATACGATACGGAAACAATTGAATTGGCAGCATCACCTGCAATAGTGGATGGAAAGGTGATTATAAATAACTGGGGAGGCGTGTTCTGTTTTAATCTAGATGGAAAGCTCCTGTGGAATAATAAGGACATGCTAGGCAGCTTCTCCCCTGCAATATCCAATGAAAAAGTTTTCATTGGCGGGAAGGACGGGTATCTTTACGCTTTGAATTTTACCAATGGTGAACCTATATGGAAAAGAGAGATAACTGCCCATCCAGGTATCTCAGGTGTAACCTCTGCACCTACGGTCGTAAACGGCAAGGTATTCGTGGGTTCGTTCAATTTCAGCGGCGGCCCAGGTTCCTTTTACTGCCTGGATGAGGATAGCGGTAATGTGTTGTGGAAAAGCCCAACCTCCAGCTCCGTCTATTTTTCATCCCCGTGTGTATCAGAAGAGAAGGTGTACATAGGAACCATGGGTCTCTACGACTCTTCCACTTTCAAATGGGCACCACCCTACGAACTTTATTGCTTCGACACGAAAAATGGTGAAGTGCTTTGGAATTTCTCTGTTAATGGTTCTATTGGTTCTTCTCCTACAACAGTTGGTGATAGGGTTATTTTCACTTCCAAGGATGGATACCTTTACTGCCTGAACGCAACGAATGGTAATTTGACCTGGAGAAAGGAAATAGGAAGCAGCGTTTCCTCACCAGCTGTGCTTAATGGCGCAATCTTCGTGGGCGCAGGGGAAATGAACATGGATGGAAAATTTTACCGCTTTGATATGAATGGTAACAAACTTTGGGAATTCGAGCCCAATGGCGCTGTTCAATCCTCTCCTGCAATCGCAGAAGGTAAGGTGTACTTTGCCACGAATGTTCAGAACAGCACCATCTATTGCCTGGATCATAGCACTAGAGAATTGATCTGGAGTTATACACCCTCGCCTAAACAATATATAATCTCCTCGCCTGCCATTTGCGAAGGGAAATTGTTCATAGGCTGTGATAATGGCAGGCTGTACTGCTTCGAGGACGAGCCGCCACAGATAACAGTTGATTCTGGAGGTGTGACACAGATAATAAAAAGAGGGAATGGCGTCAGGTTCAATCGCAAAGGTGAAGAGCACAAGGTGATGCTGAGGAGCATTACCAAGGACAGCGTCATCTTGGAGCTCAACACTAAGGCGCAGACCTTGAATATAGCTGTCGGAGAAACCAAGAATGTGGACATGGACGGAAACGGAAAAAACGATCTGGCTGTAACCCTCAACAGCACGGATACGACCCATCAAACAGCTTCACTGACCTTCAAGACCCTTGATGAACCGGAAGAGGAGGGTATGGACCCAATGCTCAGCTATGCTCTGGTGATCATCTTCGTTGTTATTCTGATAATAGCCTGTTATGTAGTCGCTGTGAAGCACTGAGATATGCTACAGAATGATAAAAAACGTGTTGCCATGGGAATAAAAAAAGAAGATAGGAAAAGAACGATATTGGAGGCGGCTGCCCTCATAATTGTTCTAGCATTAGCCATAATAGGATTATGGTTTTTAGCAGAATATATACAGGAACGTGATGAGGTGAAGCCGATAAACAACCCCATGGAAGTAAGCCTGAAAATAGAAGGCAATGGTTGGACGATCGACTATTTGAATGTGCCTACCCTCAACAATACCGTTTTCAAAATATTACAGGAATGCTCCAATGAGTACAATTTCTCTGTGAGGTTTACACACTGGCCGGGCTATGATGCGATGTTCATAAATGCCATAAACGGCACAGAGAACGGGGAGAATGGAATGTGGTGGCAGTACTATGTCAACGATGTATATGGAGAGATAGGATGCGATAAGAAGGAGATATTTAATGGGGACGTTGTGGAGTGGAGGTTCGAGGACCCGAGACAATAGAATGTGATATGTTGCTGATATGGAGATGGTAGAATGATAAAATTACCCCTGAAAATTAATATGAACAAGTTGAACTTGGCCGTGCTGCTGGTGATAATAGGCGTATGCGGGCGCATCCTGCTCATTCAATACGCCAACATCGAGACGGTACTGGCGATAGCACTGCTCTCCGGTGTAATTCTTGGAGGGCTCTACTGCATACTCGTGCCTCTGACGGTTATGGTGATCTCGGATTGGTGGATCTACACGCTCACAGATTACGGCTCTGGGTTCGGGATCGGCGCGATAATCGGTCTAACCTTCTTCACGTGGTCTGGATATGTCATGATCGGTCTCTTAGGGAGGTTCGTTAAACCCAAGGTTGCGTATACGGTGAAGGGTGTGGCTGTAGTTGTGGGTGTAGGCCTCATTGCAACGCTGATATATGATTTCTGGACCGCATTCGGTTATTGGATCTTCATGACCCCCAGAACCTTGGGATGGCTGCTTACTGTTCTTGTAATGCAGACCCCATTCACCATTTACCATTTAATGAGCTCCCTCATATTCGTACCTCTATTCGGGACGATATTCATGTATGTTCATGAGCACGGTATCCCGGATATTAGAGGCATTTTTTCACCATCTAAGGATCGGAGAAAATCCTGAAATAGAACGATTATTGGAGAGTGATTATGATGTCTAACAACATGATGGGGCGTGGTTTAGCATGAAAATACTTCGTGATTTGAGATTGAGCACCGAGCTTTTGATCCTTTTAGAGGTTATAAAAGACCCACATATAAAACTCAAAACCATAGCAGAGAAATTGGACATAACCGTTCAAGGGGCCTCTGAGTATCTGAGGAGGATGAAAAACGAGGGTTTTATCCAGAGCATCGGGAGGGAGTCCAGAGCCACGAAGAAAGGGATCGATTTCCTGCATACCAACTTCTCTGAGCTGAAGACCTTCGTGGACGCGAAGATAGCAGAGCTGGATATAATCGATGTATGCGCCGCCATTGCCAAAACCCCCATAAGAAAGGGAGACGAGGTGGGTCTTTTCATGGAGAACGGCGTACTTACAGCCTATTCCGGTAGGACATCAAAGTCCAAAGGCATCGCCATTTCAAATGCTGAAATGGATGAGGATGTGGCGATAAAGGATCTGGATGGGATAGTTACGCTATCCCCAGGAATGATACACATAGTAGAATTGCCGTCCATACAAAAGGGCGGGAGCGGTTCCATTTCCATAGAAGGTATCAGGAAACTTCACGACAGGCTTCGCCCTCAAAAGGTTGGTGTCATGGATGCCGTTTCCATCGCGGTTGTAAAAAAGGCCAAAATCGAACCTGATTTTGAATTTGCGCCGCTCAGCTCGGCTGTGGACGCCGTTGAAAGGGGTTTGAACGTCATGCTTTTTGCATCCAGTGACCAGGTACACAACGTAGTTTCTACCATAGAAGATATCAACACCAACATTGAGGATAAGATACTATATGAGATCGTGACTCAGAGTTAACGATCAACCTGCTTTGAATCATGTAATGGCTTGATAAATAAGAAAGAAAAAATATTGGGGGCTCTCAAAAAAAGCCTTTAGACATACTTCTTACAGGTGTAGCAATAGAATCTATCATACTGCTTGATATAAGAAGCTTTGCCGCCGCAATTAGGGCACTTGGGCTCCGGCGCTTCCTCCCGTGGGGGTGGAGGTTCCGGGCTGGGTATTGATGGTGCTGGTGTAGAGGGTGCTGGTGTGGCAGTCGGCTGAGGTATTTCCGTTGTTGGCATGACCTCCCTGATATGGTACATGGGATCGCTGGTGGTGACCTCGTATATGACATCAAGTTCTTTAAGTACATCATGTATAGAGTCCAATTTTTCTAATATCTGGTCCGGTTCCACATCCTTACCTTCGCCCCAATCGTACACAAAGTCATATTCGCCAATGGTTGGCAGAAATTTTTGTTCTTTTAAAAGCTTGTAAACTTCCGAGGGCTTCGTGCCTCTGCTGTTGTATTTTAATCGTATATACGTCTTCAATTCATCTCCCCCTATGATGTTGTAACAGTAATCATTTCCCAGTTTATAAGCCTTTTTGAGATTTTCATTCATTTTTTACCCTGTAAACCTTATCATTCGGCCTGACGCGTTCTATCACTTTAATGCCAACACCCTGACCTGCTTTGGCAGACTCCACCTTAACCCTATCTATCTCCATTGATTCGATCCTCTGCGTCAAATCGGTGGTTTCGCCCTTTATCATTATGGTGTCCCCAACCTTGAGCTCCCCTGATGTGATCTCAATGGCTGCAACACTGGGTTTGGCAAAGAATTTGAAAACCCTGCCTATCTCCTCTAATTCTTCCATTTTTTCACCCCGGTTTGTAATATTTTATGCATTTAAAAGGATTGTCCTGAGGCATTGTTATTGCACCAGTTAGTTTGCAAACTACCAAGGAACCCACCAAAAAAAAAGAGAATAAAAGAAGGGGTTGTGCCCCTTATTCTGGTGGGTTTTCCTCTGGTAGGGGAGGTCCCAGCTCATCCTCTGGTGCTGGTGGTGGACCGTATTCCTCTTCAGGTGCCTCGTATGGTTCCTCTTCTGGCCTGTGTTTTTCCGGCTTTTCCCGCCTTCCACCCATAATCGCTCCTCCGAGAATGAAGGCTATCACGATTATGATGGCGAATATTATCGCGTTCAGCACGAGGCCCCAATCCACTTCGTCCTTTCCAGTGTAAACTTCTCCCGTGCCTGCCCTGATCAGCACCTGCTGTGGTGGTGCGTAATGGTCTTCTATAGTTCCTACGGGCTTACCATTTGGTCCGTAGTCTTCTCCATTTGAATCCACGTAGTAGAGTTCCAGGGTTTCATAGTAAGCCATGCCCTCCACCATGTTCACGTCGGACTTCATTTCGAACACAAAGTTGTGTGTTTGACCCGGCTCGAGCCTGTCCACATGCATCCAGAGCACAATTCCCTGCGGTGGCGTTTCCCTGCGCCTTATCCAATCGTAGAGTTCCACCATCTCTGGTATGTCGTCTACATCTAAGTCTGCGGGCTTGATTTCGTTGGTCCTGTTGAAGCGATCATAAGTGCCCCAATCGCTTTCCCAACCCCAACTTGCATCACCGACACCGCCGCTACCAGTATAATCTCTTGCGCCATAAGAACTGATGCTCGTAACGAACTGATCCACAATTTCCCAGCCTGCAATAAAATCTGCCCTGAGATATGCATCCACTTCCCTTGCCGTGTCGTCGCCGTAGTTCGTTATTTCAATAGTGAGTGCGAATGTAGCACCTGGTTTGAAATCTTTATTATAATTAACGGCGCGTGCAAAGAGCTCTGGGCCGAAGCCGGTAATGTCGAACTTCACGGGTATCACTGTGCCCACAATTCGGGTCTCGTCGTGGTCATTTGTAGCATTCACAGTGACGTCCACGAGGTATGTTTCTGGTGAAACGGAGTTCGCCTTCCACCATGCTGCGTTCACGTCCACTGTGAAGTCGATGGTTGCTTCGCCCGGGGTTCCAGGTGTGCCAGCCGGTATCGTGGTCATTGATGTTGGGTCCATTTTTAGTTGAGATTCTGTGTGGTCTTCCACAGCCGGATCCCAGAAGGGTAGGTTTAGCCCTGTCTCCAGAGTAACCTCCAAATCCTTGTAGTTAACCAATTCCTTGTTGTATATCGTGACTGTGATGGTTGTGTACATCACATCGCCGTCCAAGCCTGCGTTGATTGTGGCTGGGTTGGTGAGGAAGGCTTCCCATGTCAAACCGTTGGCATCGTTAACTGTGAAGTCCACCCAGGCGCCTTCCCAGATAGGTTCCAGTTCCGCGTCGCCGCCGTCGTATCTTCCATCTTCGTTGATGTCCTTGTAAAGTCTTCCAACTTCGGGTGTTTCGTCGTCGGTATCATGATCATACATGTAAGCTCCGCATTCCACCCATCTTGTTGCGGTCCCTGTACTGCCGTCCTCATAATACCAGCCGTTCCATTCGAACGGAACCCTGTGGTCGCCGTTTGGCAGCATCATGGCAGCTGCGATTTCCACAGTCACCGCAGAGCTTGATGCTCCGACAACCAAGGCGCCGATGTTAAACTCTGTGACGTATGTGTCGTCATCGTTCTCGTAGTGGTGGAATCTCACATCCAGCCAGTCCATATCAGGCTGAGGATACACCATCATATCTGTTAGATCAACGTTGCCATCGTTGGTGAAGATCACGTCCAATGTCGCCTGAAGGTCATCTATCTGGTTTATTGTAACAGGTGTCTGCAGGCTCGCAGTTACTCGGGGTGTGAAGTCCACATAAAGTCCTGTGCCTCTGGCATTCTCGGTGATGGTGGCTCCTGTATCGTCTCGCACGTACACCATTAAACAATCCATGGAGTAGAAACCAGGTATAGTACTTGCAGGTACATCGAACCTCCAGAACAGGTCGAACGACCCACCTCCAGTGGGATTTATCGCTTCAGCTTGTCCGCCGGAGAGCGTAACACCGGTGGCAAGATTGCTCAATGTTCCGTGAACATCAGTAATATCGTAATCCGCGTACTCTGTAAGAGGCATTTCACCTTCCTGCATGGTCACGCCGGCCTCGAACTCATCATCATCCGGAGGTGTTTCATCTATGTACGGCAGGCCTTCGTGCACATCCATATCGTCGTCCGGAAAGTCGTCATCAAATACCGAGCTCACATATATGTCAAAGTCAAAGGTCTCGTCATTTATATCGGTACCTGGGGGTTGCTCCATGTCATCTAGGTTTAATCTGAGGGCACCTACATATAAAAAATTGACAGCTCCAGCGGTTCCGATATCGATGGTGAAATCGAAATTAGTTGTTCCACCGCTGTTAACGATGGTATTTCCATCGTCCTCATCATCGTTTACTGTAAACAGTGCATGATTTGAGGTTAGTGAAGCCTGGTCAACATAGATATTGTCAGACCCGTGTGTGTTCCGGAGCGTGATCCGCACTGGGACGTCAATATCGCCGAGATGGTAGGCATCGGATCCGGTGACATGATAATTGAGCTGGATCAGCTTATCGGCATCAAGTGGTATCGCCGGTTGCTCTTCCATCCAGTTGTCATCATATACCGCTTCGATATCTCCGCCCACGTCCTCGTCCGCGCTCACTGAGATACTCGCAATTGCAATAAAAGCGCTGAACAACAAGCACACTACCAAAAACATCGATTTGATTTTCTTTTTACCTTCTTTCATAACACAGTCCTCCTAACTTTTTTCTCATTAAAAAGCCGTAGCCCCTACAGCTTTAGCGTGAGGATACCCATACGTGTATATAAATGTTTTTGGAGGAGTTTTTTCCTGATTTGAGGATTTGGGGCCTAATTCCAGGATAAGTAGCCGTATTAGATGGGGTTTAAAGGTTTTTTAATAGGACGGATTAATCTCCTACTCTCTGATGATTTTCTCTAACTCTGCCAGCTCGTCGAGCATATCTCCTTCAGCTTCCCTTTCCAGCTCTTCATCCACTGGTTTTGGTTCCTCTTCAAGTCTTTCTTCGGCTTCTTCCTCAAGGGCTCCGCCTTCCCCTTCTTCACCTAATTCCTCAGATGGCGCTTCCTCTGGTAGTTCTCCTGGCTTGCCTTTCTTCAAGAACAAGAATAACAAAACAACGATGACGATGATTACAACAAGAACTATCAACATAACCGGTGATTCTTCTTCAGGCTCTGCCTTTGTAGTGAAATACCAACTGTATGGGCCCTCCAAAGCGTTGCCTGCTGAGTCCCTTGCTCCTGTGCCAATGATTACATTGTATTCTGTGTCGGGCTTCAAATTCGATGAGAACGTTATGGCCAGGGTGTTGCCGTCCCAACTGTAATCTGAAATTCGGATATCTGGGGTTATGGTAATCGAGTTTTCTACTGATGTGTGATTCATGGGCTCATCGAATGTAATGGTTAGGGTGTCTGTCACCTCGATATCGGTTCCTGTCAGTGATACAAATCCCACCGTGGGTAAAGTCGTGTCTGGCTCCTGTATCGTGGTAAACTGCCAACCGTACGGGGCTGCCAGGGCGTTGCCTGCTGAATCCTTTGCTCCTGTGCCAATGGTTACATTATACTCCGTGTCGTACTCCAAATCGGATGAGAACGTTACGGTCAGGATGTTGCCGTCCCAACTGTAATCTGAAATTTGGACATCCGGAGTTATGGTTATAGAATTTTCTACTGATGTGTGATTCATGGGCTCATCGAATGTAATGGTTAGGATGTCTGTCACCTCGATATCGGTTCCTGTCGGCGACCCAGATACTACCGCAGGCGAAGTTATGTCTGGCTGCTGTATCGTGGTAAACTGCCAACTGAATTGCGATGTCAAACCATTTCCGGTGACATCCTCAGCACCCATACCTACTGATACAGTGAACTCGGTATGATAACTCAATTCCGAGGTGGGAGTGAAAGTCATGGTGTTGGCACTCCAATCAATGGAACCGTTCGCGGCTGTCCATGTGGTAGTTCCATTTGAATAACTGAACGCATTCTCCACAGACGCAGTATCCATGCTCTCATTGAATGTGATGGATATCGATGTTGCGAGTGGGACATCCGTTCCCGTGGGTGTCATGCCAATTATCGTTGGTGGTGTTGTATCGATAACGAATGTGAATGATGTGTTTGACAACATCTGATTGCCCGCCAAATCCTCAGCACCAGATACATTGAGTGTGTGTGTTCCATCACCAGTGCTCGCATCGATCGTGATGGTCCCTGTCCATGTAGTAGTGGAATATAACGAGGGGGTTATCGTGTGGGTGTCATAAGGCGAGGTGAAGCCAAAAGTTACAGTGGGACTTATCGTCGTATTCATATCCTCGCTGAAGGTTATGTTAAAGGTCACGGTACCAGCTTTAATGGGTGATGGAACAGACAGAACTATCGATGTGATCGTCGGGAGGGTGACATCTCCCTGAATGCTTGAATTGGTTGATCGTATCGCCGCAAAGATATTGACAGTATCCGGCGCTGTCACAATTATATACGTCTCATCAACAATCGCACAACCAACCGTGGCATCAGGGGTTGCCGTGGTATTGATGTCGAATACGATGAGCAGATTCTCGGGCGTACCGAAATTTACAACAAACGATAAACCTGAGAATGTAAGCGTCCCACTTAAAAATGTTTGGCTTGTTCCTAATTGAGTGTCCCCCGCGGTCAAGTTACCACTGTCATCGGTATCATCATACAATCTCACTGCAACAATATCAGTATCCCCACCTGTCCCAGATAAATCGACCGTAATTGAGGTTATACTTATATCGTCGGAACCGGCTGTTAAGGTTAAATGCTCCATCACAACATCAGTTTGACCTTGGGGAACGTTTGTAGGAGCCTCATCCGTTCCGACGACTGTGAGGGCATCCGGAAGGTCTTGAATGTTCGAATTGGTGGATTGGATGACTATAAAGGAATCGACGGTATCGATTCCTGCCACTGTGATGTAGGAATTGTTGACGATGACACAGCCAACGGTAACGCCTATTGCTGCCCCCATGGATATGTCGAATACTATAAGGAGATTCTCAGGTGTTCCTGAACTAACCAAGAGCGATAATCCGGAGAACGTGAGCGTGCCGCCCAAGAAGGTCTGGGTCGTTCCCAATTGTACATCGCCAGGGTTCAAGGTGCCACTGTCATCCACATCATCATACAACTTTACAGCGGCAATATCACCATCTATTCCGCTTCCGTTTCTGTCAACCCCAATGGATGTTAATGTCACGTTCTTTGAGCTGGCGGTTAAGGTCAGTTGAATCATCTCAACATCGATTTGGCCCTGATCCACATTGGTGGGTGCTTTGTTCGTGCCAACAACGGTGAGGGTATCTGGGGCTTCGAGAATGATTGAGTTGGTTGACTGTATCGCGGTAAACGGATTGACGACATTAGGCGGTTCCACTGTGATGTAGGTATTATCCACGAGTGTGCAGCCAACTGTGGCGCCTACGGTTGCAGTGGCATTAATATCATAAAGGATGAACAGGTAATCCGTCATCCCAGAGCCCAATATCAGCACAATACCTGTGAAGGTGAGGGTACCGCCCACGAATGTTTGGTCCGATCCCAACTGGATATCCATTCCCGCTGTATAGGTACCACTGCTGTCAGTATCATAAAATAATCTTGCCACGGCTATGTCAGAATCCGAACCGGTTCCGGACAGATCGACTTTGATGTCGGTTACCGATATCGAGCCACCGATTGCAGTAAGCGTCAACCGCTCCATAACAACTTCTGTTTCGCCCTGCAAGACATTGGTTGGCGCCTCATTCGTACCTGTGACTGTTAGCACATCCGATCCCGAGTCGAGAATTGTTGAATTCGTTGAATTTATCGCTGTGAAAGTATTGACGGTATCCGGTGCTACGGTAAGATAGGTTTCATCCACGATTTCACAGCCAACAGCATCGTTTACAGTGGCTAAAGGGGAGATGTCGAACATGATAAGCAGATACTCAGGGGAACCGAAATCGATGGTAAAGGATAGTCCAGAGAATGTGAGGGTGCCGCCTGAAAACGTCTGGGTTGATCCAAGTTGAGTGTCACCAACCGTGAGATTACCGCTCTCATCGATATCGTCATACAATTTCACCCCGGCAACATCAGCATCCGTACCGTTGCCTGATAGGTCCACTTTGATTGCGGATAAGGTAACACTATCGGCACTTGCTGTTAACGTCAACAGCTCCATCTCGACATCGGTTTGACCTTGGATAACATCGGTTGGCGCTTTGTCTGTACCGAGGACCGTGAGTGCATCAGGTAGGTCTTGGATGGTGGAGTTCGTTGATTGGATGGTTAAAAATGCATTGACAGTATCCGACGCTTCCACAGTGATAGAAGTATTGTCCACAATTGTACAACCAACGGTTTGGCCAACTGTGGCCGTGATAGATATGTTGTACACGATGAGGAGATTCTCATCCGTTCCAAAATATACTGTGAACCACAAACCCGAGAACGTGAGAGTTCCCCCTGAGAATGTCTGGGTTGTTCCAAGCTGCACATCTCCCCCTGTTAAATCGCCGGTATCATCAGCATCATCAAACAACCTCACATCTAACACGTCAGCATCATTACCTGTTCCCGATAGAACCACCGTAAATGAGGTCACGTTCACGGAACCTTTAGAGGCACTGAGTGTCAACTGTTCCATTTCAACATCGGTTTGACCCTGGATAACATCCACTGGTGCAATGTCATTGCCCGTAACGATGAGAGCATCGGGTGGAGGCTGGAACTGATCATATGTGTAAGCATCTGTCGTATGCATATCAATTTGGATCAGACCCCAGGATTCGTTATACAGGTATAGCATTACGATGTAGGGTCCATCCTCGCCATTACTGTTTATGCTGACACCATCGAAACGCAGTTCCACGGTTTGATTACCAACGGTAAGAGAGGTGACATTGATATCATCATCTATCCAATAATAGAAAATATCCTCTAACTCACCATACACTATGTAATTGCCTGCAACACTTACATTCACTGTGGCGTTGACAACCAAGAAGTTGTATGGGCCGTCGCTATCCGTATCCAGACCGTGATCCGAATGCGGAGGATCGAACTGGGCAGCTGGTCCCTTTTCCAATATTCTGATATCATAATAGTAATCGACCCCAGCACCTCCCCAAACCTCAATAACTCTGATATAATAATTGCCCGGCGGATACCCTGTGGAATTCCAATAAATCCGGGACGCGAAATCTCCTCCTGAATCATCGTCCCAGTCGATAAGTGTGGTGCCGTCGCTTTCGTATAATTCCATATATGTGTCACAAGAAGGTGAGAGGTTCAGTGTTTCCATGGTATAGAGTGTTCCTGGCGTGATGGAAAACATTACCCAGTCCTCGTCATTTGAGACATGGAAATTGTGGGTTTGGTTCGTCCCATCCGTGGGGATGAGGGTCGCCTCTCCTGGGTTGTCGTCGGGCTCATAGGCATCAGGTGAAGCCCCACTTTCATATATTCTTATGTCGTAAGAACAATTAGGTCCAGAACCTCCCATGATCCCCCAAACTCCGACATAATAATCGCCTGCAGGATATCCTGTGGGATCCCATATAATACGTGAGGCATAACCTCCTCCTCCATCGTCATCTTCAAGAATAACGGTGGTACCGTCGCTTTCGAATAATGCAATATATGTATCACAGGAAGATGAGAGATTCAGTGTTTCTATGGTGTATATCGTTCCTGGTGTGATGGTGAACATTACCCAGTCTTCATCAGCATTGATGTGGAAAGTGTGACTTTGATTCGTGCCATCTGTAGGTATGACACTCGCGTTTCCGAAATCATTGTCTGGCTCATAGATATCTCCCGGCGGTGGTATTGATTCTGTTATGTTGATGTCATATGTGTATGATGGACCAGTACCCCAATTATATTCGGTGATCAGGACATAGAAATTATCGCTTCTTGGTGCTATCCATTCGATTCTTGATGCTGATGGTTCCGTTCCATTATCGTCATTATGGTAGATTAAGGAAACTCCATCAGTATCGTATAGCCAGAGCTCAGTGTCAGCGGCACCGAGATTATGGGTTTCTATGATATAGTAAGTACCACTTGTTGCAGTGAAGTTGTGCCAGTCCTCATAGTCATTACCAGGGGTGAAATCGTGGCTATATAAGGTACCATCGGTTGTGATGGCGGTAGCATTTCCGGGATCATCATCAGGCTCATAGATATCTGCTCCAACTACATTCACGCTAATGTGGTTTATTACCCCTACGGAAGCGAGTAGGATTATTGCTAAAAATACGCCTCTGAATCTATATTTGCAATTGCCAATAACATCCGTTCTCTTCACCATCTTCATTGCAACTCCTCCAAGTTCCATCTCAATGTACGAATTAAGATAGGAGGTTTTCCATAATATTATGATATTTTATACTTTTCGGTGAAGATATCCTATGAAGTAATGGGGCGGGTTTAATCCCAAAAGGGTTGCGACAAGGTTACTCCTGAGTTCTCAAGTTTTTCCATGCTTTGAAAGGCTACTTATTTACCCACATAATTCCCAAAAAATTCACTTTTGAACCTATTGAATTCCCCCTCCCCAATCGCTTCTCTTGTCTCCGTCATCAGGTTCTCCAAGAAGAATAAATTGTGGATTGTTGCCAGCCTCATACCGAGATATTCATGCTCCCGAAGCAGATGATTGACGTAGGCCAACGAGAACTTCCTGCAAGTATAGCATTCGCATCCCTCATCTATCGATCTAAAGTCGCCATTGAACTTCTCCTTGCCGATGTTCACCTTCCCTCTTTTGGTGTAAACTGTGTTGTGCCTCGCGTTTCTCGTTGGAAATACGCTGTCGAAGATGTCCACACCCGAAGCAATGGCCTCCAACATATCTTCCGGGGAGCCGACACCCATGAGATATCTTGGTTTGTCATGAGGCAGAAGCGGTGCAGTCCACTCGATGACCTGATGCATGGTTTCCTTGGGCTCGCCGATGCATAAGCCGCCTATTGCATAGCCGTCGAAATCCATATCCACAAGTGAGGAGCTGCACTTCTCTCTTAAATCCCTGTATACCCCGCCTTGAACGATACCAAATACCCTCTGATCCTCATCACTTCTATGGGCATTTTTGAACCTCTCCGCCCAATGTATCGTCCTCTTGGTGGAGGTGGAAATATGCTCATAACCGCTGCCGTAGGCTGGGCAGTCATCCAATATCATGGCCACGTCCGAGCCGAGCTTCATCTGTATCTCCGCGCATTTTTCTGGGGTAAAACGGTGCTTCGTGCCGTCGAAGGGTGACTTGAAAGTAACGTGGGAATCCGAAACGGACAGGAGAAAATCCTTGTTGAGCATTTGGAAACCTCCGCTGTCCGTGAACACGGCACCGTCCCATCCCATGAACTCGTGTATCCCGCCTGCTGCCTCGATGACCTCGATCCCAGGTCTCAGATAAAGCACGAATGCGTTTGCGATCAATGCCTGCGCGCCGAGATTTCTGAGCTCGTCCGGGCTGGTGAGTTTAACATCTGCTTTTGTGGCCACTGGCAGGAAGACGGGGGTTTCAATTGCACAGGTGGGAAGCTTCAGGCTTCCTGTCCTTGCCTCTGATTTTCCATCCTTGCTGATCACTTCGAACATCGCTATTACCTCAGAATCAGCATTGCATCGCCAAAGCTGTAGAACCTGTACGAGTTATCCACTGCGGTTCTGTAGGCCTTCATGATCCTGTCCCCACCAGCAAATGCCGTTACAAGCATGAGGAGCGTTGATTTAGGCAGATGGAAATTGGTTAATAGCGCATCCAAACCGGATCTGAATTCATATCCAGGATGGATGAAAAGATCGCTTTGACCTTCCATTCCCATTATTTTCCCCGCATCATCGCAGGCGCTCTCCAGGGCCTTGACCGTGGTGGTTCCCACGGCGATTATTTTGTTTCCATTGGCCTTTGCGGTGTTGATCTTCCTTGCCGCATTCGCCCCGATTTCGAAATGCTCGGGTCCCATGGTATGAAGGGTAATATCCTGGCTTTTCACGGGCAAGAATGTGCCTATGCTCACATGCAGCGTTATGTTGACGATCTCAACGCCTTTCGTTTGGATCTCGCCGAGCGTTTGCTCGGTGAAATGCAGCCCCGCTGTTGGGGCGGCTATAGAACCGTTCTCTTTTGCATAGACGGTCTGGTACCTCTGCGGATCCTCAGGTACCTCTTTGATATAAGGCGGTATGGGCATCTCACCGATCTCTTGGATGATCTCATCCAAGTCATTCTCAGTAAGAAACTCAACCCTGAACCTGCCCCCCTGGATCCTATCCTCCACGATGCCTTCCAACCTGTTCTCAGCAAAAAATAGCTTTGTACCCGATCTGACGCTCTTACCTTTTATTAGGCATTCCCACCTATTTCCATCCTCCTTGTTTATTAAAAGTAGCTCCACCTTTCCTCCTGTTTCCTTCCTTCCAAAGAGCCTGGCAGGCAAAACCTTGGAATCGTTCAGAACGAGCACATCTCCCTTGCCAAGATACCCTACCAAATCCCGAAATGTTTTGTGCTCGATCTCGTCATTGCGAAGCACCATGAGTTTCGAGGTATCTCTAGGCTCTGCAGGGCTTTGCGCTATGAGACGCTGCGGTAGAGAATAATCGAAATCTGAAAGTTGCATTTAAAAGCCTCTCGGGAGCTCTTATTGGCCTGGATAACTTGTACGTTCATATATATTGAGGTCAATGGGGATAAGACCATCAACCCAGCAGCTCGCTGGCCTTCTTCATGTCATCCACAACCAAGGCCAATTCTGTTTTGCCTTCTCTTTGACCCAAAATGTATATGGATTTAATGTTGATTTTCGCCTTGCCCAGCTTTTTCGCAACCTTAGCCAGCTCTCCTGGTCTGTCGATGAGCCAAAACGTAAGTATATCGTTTTGCTCGAATTTCGTTCCTGATTCGTCCAGGGCCTTTATGGTCGTGTTGATATCGTTGGTCACAACCCTCAGGGAAGCGTCCTCTCCCAGGGCCTCGCTGGCAATGGCCTTGATGTTGACTGCTCTGCCCGCTAAGGTTTCGGTCACCTTCGCCAGCTCTCCGGGCTTGTGCTT
This sequence comes from uncultured Thermoplasmata archaeon, assembly GCA_965371185.1. Taxonomy (GTDB): domain Archaea; phylum Thermoplasmatota; class Thermoplasmata. Next base: position 28,806 of record CBDUXN010000002.1, on the reverse strand, counting down.
CACAAAGATCTTGAATTCCTTCATCTTATCCTCCCCTTTTATCTAGCCGCTCTAATGCTGTTCGCTTCTGTAATACGGGATCATCAAGCAGATGGGCATAGACATATTAAAACTGTTCTCAAAAACGATAAATATTGGGTTCGTCCTTGCAACAGGCATTGGAGCAAAAAACATGGATACGGTGGGCATAACGGCATTGGTGCCGCCCGAGCTGATATTTGCTTGTGGAAAAAAACCATGCGATGTCAACAACTTCGTTCCCAATTCGAACCTTCAACCAAACAGCAAGCTATGCGCCTGGACTGCCATTTGGAGAGACATGATACTGAAAAAAACTTTTCCCTTGGATTACTTGGTGGTGGTTGCCGGTGGAGATTGTCATAATGCCCTTGTTGATGGACAAAAGGTGGCCATGAGCGGTGTCAACACCTTCTATTTCTTCTATCCCTTCCAGGAAGATGTGGGTTACATGAGAGCTCAATTGGAGGAACTTGCATCCTTTTTGGGCGGTATTGAGGACAATGGCATGTTCGATTTGATGAATAAAATCAAGAGGAAAGCCCTTGAGCTTGACAGGAAGAGGGTCCAGGGTCGGTTGTCGGCCAAAAGGGTCTTTGAAATCATGGTGTCGCTCAGCGATATGAAGGGTGATCCAAACCTGTTTGAGAGTTTATTGGATGATATGCAGGAGGAAAACATGGAATACCCCAGCAGGATCGCGTTACTGGGCGTGCCACCCATATATCCAGATTTCCATGAGGTTTTGGGCTCCTTTGGACTTCATGTGGTGTATGATGAACTGCCGTTCGAATTCGCCAGGCTTTCAGGCAGAAATATGGACGAGCTTGCGAGTAATTACTGCAATTATACTTTCGCCAGGGAATTGGAATTCAGGATAAACTTCTTGGAAAAGGAGTTGGAAAAAAGGAAGGTGGATGGAATAATACATTACACACAATTCGCATGTCATCACCTCCTGGAGGATGATGTTCTGAGAAAACGGCTGGATTATCCCTTGCTCACAATTCAAGGGGATATGCCGAAAAAAACCCCTTCGCAGGCGAAATTGAGAATAGAAGCCTTCTCTGAGATGCTAACTGGGTTTTAGGATTTATTTATAAATTATTAAAACTTCAGAAATATATATATGATATATTCTACATTATAATTCTTGAAAATGGGGCTTTGGTCATGCAGTTGAAAAACAAGGGAGTTGCGTTGGTTATGTTTTCCTTTTTGCTCCTTATTCCACATTATGCCCCCATAATCGCTGGAGAGGAATATCGGGAGGACGTCTTCCCTCAGAGCACGCTGAGGGAATTGAAAAATATGTCACCTTCTGACAGCATCGAGATCATCGTCCAATTCAAAGAGGATGTGGAAGAGAGGGATACCTGTATGCTAAATGCCCTTAACTTTGAGATTATCTACACTTATCATATCATACCCGCAGTTTATGCTAGAGGCAATGTGGATTCCGTCAAAATGTTGAGCAGTTATTCCATGGTTAAGAGAATAGACCTGAACAGGGATGTGGAGATCGACATGGAGATGTCACTGTCTGTGATAAACGCAACAAGGGCTTGGAACAGGGAGATCAGGGGTTCTTCCCAATTTTCTAATATCGACGGCGAGGGAGTTACCATAGTGGTTGTGGATACAGGTATAGATGCTGGCCATCCGGACCTCGATTACGGTGAAAAGACGATCATGAACCTCTACCTGAACAGGGAGGAGGGGTATGCATGGATAGAGATGGAGAACACGGATTTTGACTACGGCCACGGTACCCATGTCGCTGGCACTGTCGCCGGCAATGGCGATGCATCTGCTGGAGCTAGAAGAGGTGTGGCGCCTGGAGCGAACTTGATCGGCCTGACGATTGTTGATCCAACGGTGGCTGACTACCTGGTAAGCCTGGAGTGGGTCTATGATCACTCCCGCCCTAATGCCAATCCCCATAACATCAGAGTCGCCACGAACAGCTGGCATACGATAGAGGATGAGTACGATCCCGAAGCGCCTTTGTCCCAGGTGATAATGAAATTGGCATATGAAAACAATGTCGTGACCACTTGGTCTGCAGGCAATGAAGGCAGGGACAACATGGAGGGGGATGAGATCTCCACAAGCTTTGAAGGCAATACGCCGGTTGCTATCATGGTGGCAGCCTATGAGAGGGATGGCAGCGCTGTTACAGATTTCAGCTCGAAGGGAAAACTCGGCTGGAACCACACATATCCAGATATCGGTGCACCAGGGAGGAGTATATGGAGCGCACACGCGAGAAGAACAGCGATAAGCGGAGGCTCGAAGCTTGGTGGTAACCCTAACCCGTACTACTTGGCCATTAGCGGCACATCCATGTCCACACCGCATGTTGCAGGTCTGGTTGCATTGCTGTTTCAAGCCGCTCCTTCCATAGGGATAAGCGATAGGCACGAGGATTACAGCGGTGATGACGAAAGCTGGTGGGAGAACCCTGAGACGAGGATACATGAGGCCGAGTGGATTCTTGAAGCCACTGCCACATACCTTGAACCAACCGAGGAGCACGGCGTGCCAGCCCAGGATAATATAACAGGCATGGACGGAAGGCCAATGGATTACTGCCAGGGTTACGGAATAGTGAACGCTGAAAAGGCTGTCGGCGTGGCGTTAACGTTGGAAAGGCTCAGGAAGATGTACCCTGAGAAGGACATATCCGTTGAAGATGCTCTGAGAAGCTATGAACACATGATGGTCGAGGTGGATACATCCAAGCCCACGAATGTTTTAAGCGCCCAATGGGAGGGAGAGTACAGCAGGTACAACGACCAGTTTGGAAGGTCTCTAACCACTGTGAATCAAACGAAGATCATTTTCGTTCCTGAGAAGGTTGAGAAGGTGATAATCGAGTTGAGTTACCTTCCTTTAGATACCTCTGAGCTCTCTGCTGGAGATCTCTCGTACACCATCGACTACGACAACGACGGGTCAGTTGATTTCACCGGGGGTTTCAGCCCTGTATTTTCTGGCTCCAGGCGTGAGGAGCTGGATGTGGACGCCGCAGATACAAATGCACTATGGGCCTTCGACATAGTGGGGCAGGGTTTCAAAGCCCAAAATCCAATTAGAGAGAACAGCTATGTTGAATTGAGGATCGAATATATCATGTCGGTCCAACTCATCCTGGGAGGGGATTTGGGTGAAACGCAGTTCATCGATTTTGGGGATGACAATTCCATGATCGCACCCCTCAGATTCGGCTCCCCATATTCAGGATACGAAGGCTCTGAATTGTCTATGACCGTTGGTTACTATGACCTGGATGCAGTGGAATACCATGAGGTGGAAAAGGAGGCTCTAAAAGCCGAGGAGGGCAATCCATTTTTCCTGCTGCTGCTGATTCTGTTGACGGCATGTCTTATCGTTTACATCGTCAGGAGGAGGGTGAGGACGAGTAAACTGGATCCGTAGCTTTCTCATCAGATTTTTTCTTTTTGAGACGGTCTTATCATTCTTTTTCGTCTTGCTCCTTGGGGAATATTAACTTAAGGGCGCGTGGAGGGGGAAAGGTGGAGGGCATAGGTTGACATCATCAATACTCAAATCAAAAGATTTTTAACCTATTTAGTGACTTCACAGGGTTTGAGGGCCATGGTCGAAATACTGATAATAGCTCTAATAGTATCATTTTTGACCACATTCATTACCGTACTCTGGCTCATAGAAAAATTGACGGAACGAGGCCTTGTAGGTGTGGATCAAAACAAATTCAACAAACCCAAGATCCCAGAGATGGGTGGATTGGCGGTGGTCATAGGTTTCATTTCCGGTGTCTCAACCCTTTTAGTGATCAACAAACTCTTTAACAAAGATGATCTGCCCCTTCTGGCAGCCCCGGTCTTGGCGGTGGTAGGTGCTGCTTTAGCGGGGATCATGGACGACCTCTTCGGTTTGAGGCAGAGGATCAAGGCTGTTATCCCCTTCCTGTTCGCCATACCGATCGGTGTGTATGTGGTGGACAAGACCACAATGTCGTTCATATTCGTTGAAGTGGATTTTGGTTTGCTCATGGTGCTGATCGCTCCATTTGGTGTGACCTGTGCTGCCAATGCGGGTAATATGCTCGAAGGCTTCAATGGCCTGGGTGCGGGTTTGGGGATCATCATCAGCATAACATTGATAATAATTTCCTTCTTGTTCGGTGCTATGGACTCTCTTCTACTGTTGTTCCCGCTTCTGGGTGCGCTTTTGGCCTTTCTTTGGTTCAATCGCTACCCAGCAAGAATATTTCCCGGAGATACCCTCACCCTGTTCATGGGCTCAACCATAGCATGTGCCGCCATTATCGGCGATTTGAAGACCATCGGGGCGATACTGTTCATACCGATGATCATCGAGTTTTCCCTTAAACTTAGAGGACATTTCCGAGGCGAGAATTACGGCATTCCCGACAAGGATGGTTACTTGACCTACAAAGGGAAAATAGAATCGTTGACCCATCTGATCATGAAGAAAAGAAGGGTAAAAGAACGGCAATTGGTCTGGATACTCTGGGCAATCGAAGGGGTACTTTGCCTCATAATCATCATCTTTGCCGTTATGCAAATCATTTAACGGGGCTGGAAACATGAATAAAAAAATCGTGGTTGTAGGCATGGGATATGTGGGGATCCCGGTGGCGGTGGCGTTCGCCACAAAAGGGTTTCAGGTCGTGGGCATCAACCGCTCCCGGCCAAAGGTTGATATGATCAACAATGGGGAGTGCCCCATAAAGGGTGAGGAACCTGGACTTGAAGAGCTCTTGAAGAAGATGGTGGCTGAAGGAAGGCTTTCCGCAACCCAGGATTTTTCGGCCTGCAGGGATGCCCACACCATATTGATAGCTGTCCAGACCCCCTTCGACACACAAAAAATGGAGCCGAAATATTCGTCCCTTGAATCTGCTCTAAGGGATGTTGGAAAAAACCTTACAAAAGGCAGTCTCGTGGTGATAGAATCCACAATAGCCCCGACAACCATGGAGAAGGTGGCGAAGCCCATTCTTGAGACCGAATCGGGTATGGTTGCAGGTAAGGATTTTTATCTGGCCAACTGTCCGGAAAGGGTGATGCCTGGTAGATTGCTTCAGAACATCAGGGAGTACGACAGGGTTGTGGGAGGCATAAACGAGGAGAGTACAAAAATAGCCCTGGAGCTTTACCAGCATGTGGTCGAGGGGGAGCTTTATCCAACCGATTCGCTCACCGCTGAGGTAGTGAAAACCGCAGAAAATGCTTACAGAGATGTACAAATCGCCTTTGCAAACGAGATCGCTTTGATATGCGAAAAGCTGGATGTGAACGCCTATGAGGTCAGAGGATTGGTGAACAAATGCCCTTTCAGGGACATGCATAAACCAGGTGCAGGAGTCGGTGGGCACTGCTTGCCCAAGGATTCTTGGCTGTTAGCATGGGGGGTTAAAAACGTGCTTTCGCCTAAAATAATTGCACTGGCACGGGATATTAACGATTCCATGCCGCATCACATGGTGGAATTGACTGTAGCGGCTCTTCAAGAAGGAGGAGTAAAAATAGAGGAGGCGGTAATTTCTATCCTGGGTCTTGCCTATCTTGAGAATTCCGACGACATCAGAAATTCACCTGCCTTCCCGATCATCCAGGAGTTGAAGGGTAGATGCGCGGAGGTCAGGCCCCATGACCCTTTCGTGGAGGAATGTGAAGGTCTCAGTGTGTTCCATAACCTCGATAAGGCTCTAAAAGGCTCAAACTGCATAGTGTTGGTGACGGCACACACATCTTATAAGAATCTGAGCCTCGAGCACATAAAGGAGTTGATGAGAACCCCCATCATAGTTGACGGAAGGAATGTATTCGATAAAGATGTTTGCACGGGGAATGGGTTTGTGTATAAAGGTGTGGGGAAGTGATGCTGTCTGGAGCCTCTTTTAATAACCCTTCTGAGGTATTCATTTAATAGAGTATCGCACCAGTTGAATATATCATAAATCCTCTCAGGTTTGACATATTGATGTCTATTATATATCTGATGATAAGAACCGTGAGAGCGAAATTGTGATTATATCTCTCCACATCTCCAGAGCACCGTGCTGATCTCCCTGTAAACGCGGATTTTTGTATCAGGTGTGAGAAAAAGCAGATTTTTGGAAAAGAAAGGTGAAATATCGTAAAAGAAAAATACTTGATAGAAGATGTAGGAAAAGGCGAGGGAAATGGAAGGGCGACATTGTGATTCTTGCGGTGCAGAGGTCCCAGCACATGCCATATTCTGTGGGAATTGTGATAAAAAGCAGATTAGTGGGGAAATGAATGATGGAACAGATAATGGATATAGAAAGAGATGATAAAAATGATTGGTCATAAAAAACTATCCATTATTATTGTGTGCTTGTTGGTTATCGGTGTATTTGGATGTCTGCCCAGTCTTGCAGTGGGCGGTGGGGTCAATGGATGGAATGTTGAACTACGATTCGTGGAGTATGAATCATTGAATGACTTTTATTCTACACTAGAGCCAGATCCTCCAGGAAGTCAAGTGGATATGAGCATGGAAATAGAGGCCGGCGGGTCTATCGAATATACTGGTGGCACTACACTCGACGAGGAACTAGACTCTCCCATTGCAATCATTGTTGAAGTTCAGAACTCTAACTCTGTTGCCCAAACCCTTACGGTGCCAGGTCTTCAAGAGGCATTCGTAGAAAATGATACAGAATCCCTGCAGGTATTGGCATTTTACATTCCAGACTCCTGGTTTGGAGATTATTATGCTGGTTGGGCTACGGGAATGGAAGATGTCACAATAGAAGCAGAAATCGAACCCGGTGCATCACTAGAAACATTGTATTTAATCCCTCAATTAAGTGGAGAGGTTTGGCTTGATCTCCAGGGTTTTGGTTTCTTTAGTGTCAACTCATCCTCACCTATAGATACGGATGGAGATGGTATCCTAGATTCTGAGGACCTGGACGATGATAACGATGGCATGCCTGATGAATGGGAGAACATTCATGGGTTTGATCCGTTGAACCCTAGCGATGCTTTGGAGGATCCAGACGGAGACGGCTATATAAATTATGAAGAGTACATAAATGGTACAGACCCATTGGATAGGAGTGATTATCTGGAAAAGCCCGAAGAAGGAATTGATCTCTATCTGTTACTTGGAGTGATTATCGCAATTCTAGTAATCGTGGTATTGGCAATATTCTTGCTCATCACAAAGAAGAATACCGAATCGCCTCAGCAACCGCTGGAAGAACGGGAATATCAACCTTCACCTGCTCAACTACAGCAACCAACAGTTGCGCCTCCGCCAGGACCACCGCCCTCAAAACCTGTGCAGGAGCCTCCTTCTGTTGCAGGCCAGAAGAAATACTGTGCATTCTGCGGTGCTGAGCTTCCGGGAGAAGCTGTTTTCTGTGGTGAATGTGGGAAAATGAAGGTGTTAGAATGAGTAGAACAATACAAGAAATGCCTGTATACGGAAGGAGTTATCAAGATATAAGAAATGAAATTTTGCGTTGGATGAACGACAATAAAGTAAAACTTGTGGAAGAAAGACAGGATTTTATGAAGGGTCGTATTGGTGTCCCGGGAGGACTGGGGCTAACTGCTCCAAAATACTTTGAGATCTACTTCAAACCAATTCAAGGCGGAATGATCGTCCACACCGAGGGATTTATCGGGGTTTATGGTGTGTCTGAACAGGATTTTGCACCAAAAGCTGTTGTCGGAGGTATACCTAGGAGACAAGGATGGAGGGCCATAGAGGATTTAGGGGGTAGATTAAGATCGATGTCCACAGGGATGCCTCAGGCTCAGGTACCTGCCCCAGCACAACCGGTTCAATACCCCTGCCCAAAATGTGGCCAATCTTTGTCTTTCATTCAACAATATCAGAAATGGTACTGCTATAATTGTCAAAAATACAGCGATGAATTAAAAACCCAAGAAAGCTCACCAAAAGAGGGTGAAAAAAGATTCTGTATCTTTTGCGGGGCAGAGTTACCTGCTGAAGCTACCTTTTGTACCAATTGCGGTAAAAAGCAAGAAATTGAAGAAAAAGCGAAGGTCGCTGAAAAAAAAGAAGCAGAGGAACCAAGCTGGGACGATTTTGTTACGGAGAAGGAAACGCAGCCTGCACCCCCAGCCCAGCCAGCATATATTGCTCCCGCTCAAGCTCCTGCTCAATTATATCCACCACGTGTTCCACCCCGGATTAAAGGAAGAAAAACCACGATAGCAGCGTTGATATTTACTATAATTGGGAGCCTACTTTTCTTTGTTTACAGTAGGCTTACCTTACTCCTATTAATCGCAGGTTCGTTTATTGGTATAATAGGACTTCTTCGGTTTAAAAAATCGGCCCTTCTTTTACCTGCTGAAGATAAGAATGTCCAATATGGAATGATCATAATTATAACCGGGTTGATTTTAGTTATTGCCTCTTTCGCATTTTTAGAACTGGCCTTTTCAGGTCTTGAAAGTGCAACCTACATAGTAGAAAACGAGCCATATTCTCAGGAGGCAGCAAGAGATGTAGCTGGTTATTTCCAGGGGGCAATTAATAACTGGGTTCTATCGTCTATCTTAGCGACATTGGCAGTAATAATGCTCATTTTTTCTATTATGTATGCCATAAAAGAAATTCTGAAGGGGAGAGGTGGCAAGCTAAAAATATTTGCCCCTATTTTTGTGGGCTTAGCAGCCCTAATAGCCATAATATTTCTCAGCCTATTTTTAAGCTCAGGAATAAATGTGGCTATCGATGATATGATGAACACACAAAACGATGCGGAATTGGAGGATGCGGCTGATGAGTTTATTGCCGGTATTAAGTCACTAATGGTTGCTCAAGGTGTTGCTGGAATTTTGCTAGTAATATCGCTCGGCTTGTCGATATATCAATTCAATAACACGTGCGATATTGCTGTTCTTCAATGCCCAACCTGTGGTTTGCCAGCGAGATATGTTAATGATCGTTTATATTGTCATAACTGTAAGCAATATGTACAGCCACAGCGGAGGCCACAAGGGCAGCCGCCTGCATATGCTCCACAACAACAATATACTTGCATGAGTTGTGGTGGGACATTAAGTTACGTCTATGATCGTTGGTACTGTTATAACTGTAAGCAATATAAGTGACCCTAACAGTTACCTCAACCAGAGCCAGGTGATAGATGATACGAAATGGAAGGAAGATATCGTAGATCTTGCGAACCATGATATTGTCAGCTTCCAGGACTTCAAGATCTTTGTGGATGTAATCCAATCTCGAAGTGATGCTATTGGCGGGGGCCAGAGGCTTATTCATTTGATTTGAGAAATATCGATCTATTCGGTACTTTCAGGTTCTTTTTCATCGATTTCCTCATTTTCAGCATCTACTATATCAACATCTTCAATGGCCTTTTCCTCGCCAACTTCTTCACTTGCTTCCTCTTCACCAGTTTCTTCCTTCTCAGCCACCTTTCTCAACAGGTACTTGCCTTCGGCTTTTTTTATCGGTGCCTGTACCGTGGCGTAGACTATGGTTTCCTCGCCCTTGACCTTCGGCTTTTTGGAATATATCTCCATACAAGGGCCAGCCCATTCATAGCCGTTCTCCGTTATCCATTCGCCAAGTTTCTTGTAGGTTTCTTGGATCTCCTTTGTCCCTCCTTTATATTTGGTTACAGCCACTTCCATGGAAGGCAGTTCCTTGATTTTGATGTCGCCTTCGGCCTCCACTTCTCCAACGATGGGAATGCCGATTTCGCTCTTGCACTCCTCAGGTGGTGTCTGCTCCGGGTTGTCATGGAATATGCCCAAGGGTTTAAATCCCGGCCTTACATTCTTTTCCTTTATCCAGGCGTAAAGCTGCTCGAAGTATTTATCGTATGGAATCGCCCCATAGTCACCAGTATGCTCGATATACGCCAATTTACAAGGTTTCGTCTTCTTTATTTTTATTCCAGCCATTTCTCAACCTCCTATCTCATATGATTCATAAATTTGTCAAATCATCCAATTTCAACCTTCATCCCATTCTTAGCGGAAAGCATGGCGGCATGCGCGATCTCCAAGGTCTCGACACCTTCTTCTCCAGGTATCAAAGGCGAGCCACCGTCCTCAATCGCACTTAAAAAATCGGTAAGTTCATTTCTAAGAGGTTCTCTCCTCTCCAGTTCGATTTTCCTTTCCTCGTACTCCTGCGGGATCCTGTAAAGGTTACCGGTATCGATCCTTTTCATGATCGAGGAGGAAATATGAAGGAACTGGTTGATGTAGTCCATCTCCACAAAGTTCTTTGAACATGTTAGTGCAACTTTTCTAACCTTCATGGGCGTGAGCCAATTCACCTCTATAAAAGCGAATACACCGTTTTCAAACTCAAGAAGGATGTTGGCATGATCCTCAAACTCCGTGTCTCCCGAGTTGCCTGCCAGAGCATAAACGCTCTTGATACTTGTGCCCATGAGATACCTTATCACATCGATGTCATGAATACCGAGATCCAAAATAACACCCACGTCCTTGACTCGGGAGGGGAATGAGCTGACCCTCCTTGAGGATATTGATATAACCTCTCCAAATTGGTTTTTTTCCAGCAGGTTCCTGGTAAATCCCACTACTGGGTTATGTCTCTCGATGTACCCCACAGCCAGAACCACGCCTTTCTTCTTTGCGTTCGCTGTCAAGGTTCTCGCGGGCTCCAACTCACCGCACATGGGTTTTTCGATTAAAACATGTTTTCCAGCCTCAATTGCCGCGTTCGCCACTTCAAAATGGGTGGAAGTAGGGGTGGAAACCGTCACCGCGTCCAGGTCTTTGTTCTTGAGCAATTCATGAAATTTGAGGTAACCTTTTACATTGAACCTTTTTGATATCTCACTAACCGCATTTTCGTCCGAATCAGCGATGCCGATCAAATTCGCTATCTCAGAGTAAACCCTTGCATGGTTCTGCCCCATCATGCCTACGCCTATTACCCCAACATTGAGCATGCTCTTCGCTGTTGAAGGGGTTTATTAATTTATAAAGGTTAGGATTATGGAGGTTTTCCATCCATGGATATCTCACCTTGGATCTAAAAAGGGCGGGAGGTTGGGGGATGGTAGCGGGTTCAACCTGATATCCTAATGGCCAATGGAATAATGGAGGGAGGACGGCGGTGGGCCATATAAACCTCTACCGATAAAACACGGAAAAACTAAAATACTGGCAAAATATCATATCGATTTGTGTCTTATACTCTTGAGGAGAAAATATGAAAGTACTGTCCGTAGTGGGGACTAGGCCGAATTTTGTGAAGATGGCGCCTGTGATCAAAGAGATACTGGGAAGGGGTATTCAACATGTGCTAGTGCACACAGGACAGCATTACGATAGGGAGATGAACCAGATATTTCTGAACGAGCTCGAATTGCCGAGAACAGATCATTTCCTTGATGTGGGCTCTGGTAGCCACGGTTATCAGATCGGCAATATGCTCATAAAAATTGAGAGTGTAATCGCAAAGGAGATGCCCGATTTTGTCATCGTTCCTGGAGACACCAATACGAGTTTAGCAGGTGCATTGGCATCCACAAAAATTCGGGGGGTGGAGACATGCCATGTGGAAGCGGGACTGAGATCCTTTGACAGGACCATGCCAGAGGAGATCAATAGGATTTTAATCGACCGTTGCTCAGATGCCCTTTTTTGCCCCACAACCACCGCTGTTAAAAATCTAGAAGAAGAGGGCGTATCAGAGGATAAAATACATCATTTTGGGGACACCATGGTTGAAGCTTGCTTTGATCATCTCAGCCTTGCAAAAAGCAATTTTTCTGAGAAATATCGATTTGAAGATGATTACTATCTTGTAACAGTTCACCGGGCTGAGAACACGGACAACAGGAAGAGGTTGGAGAACATCATCAGGGCGCTTTTGGCCTTGGATAAAACGCTCTTGTTCCCAGTACATCCACGCACAAAAAAGAAGTTGACGGAGTTCGGATTATGGGATGATATCAAGAATTCTGATATGGTGCGGGAGATGAAACCAATAGGCTACCTTGAGTTCCTGTTCCTGCTCTCAAATGCAAAGGTGATGATAACGGATTCAGGCGGTGTGCAGAAAGAAGCTTTCTTGCTGAGGGTCCCGTGCGTAACACTGCGGGATAACACCGAATGGACAGAGACTTTGGATTTGAATGCAAATATTCTCGTTGGGGCAGACCAAAAAGTAATCGCCGATGGGGTAAGACGAATGCATGATACTAAGATTGACCATGAAATCAATCCGTTCGGTGATGGAAAGGCTTCTGAAAGAATCGTGGATTTTCTCGTTGAGAGGGGAGGATAACCAGGAGTAATTTGAAATTTGGGGTCGTAAATAATGGGAAAAAATTGGTCGATAAGGGACTACGAGGACGGCGATGAGCAAAGGATAGTGCCTCTCTTCAATTTCATATTCAACAAGACAAGGACAACGGTGCAGTGGAATTGGGAATTCAAAAAGAACCCTGATGGTTTCAAGGCTTTGATCGCAGAGGATGAAGAAGAGAATCTTATGGCCCATCTTGCTGCCCTTCACCGCAGTATTAAAATTGGACAAACGAAGGCCCTCTCCTCCCTGGAGGTTGACGGTATGACCCATCCGGATTATGCCCGCCGTGGCATATTCGTTGCCCTTGGAAAAAGGCTGTTATCCGATTTAGAAGAAGAAGGGGTTAGCATCGTGATTGGGTTTCCCAATGAAAAGGCATTACCTGGTCACAGGAAGATGGGGTGCATAGAGCTGTTCACACCGGATGTGATGGTGAGGCCAGTTAACTTTAAGAACGTCTCAAAAAAACTGGTTGCCAATAGGGTTCTCGGCCTCTTTAGCCAACTGTTTGGTAGATTTCTATTTAAAGTGGTTTATAGGTCTAGGAAGGCGAATATAGAAGGCGATATCGTTATAAAAACCATAGAGAGGTTCGACAGGAGATTTGACAGGTTTTGGGAGAAGGCATGTTCACCCCATAATGTAATCTTACAGCGTGATAGCAGGTATCTGAATTGGAGATATGCTGAGTGCCCTGAGAAACATTATCAGGTATTCGTTGCGGAGAAAGATGACCGCATATTGGGTTTTGTGGTTGTTAGGGTGATGGAGCTATTTGGACTGAGGAATGGACTCATAGTGGATATCCTGGCACTGCCTAACTATGAGAACGTTGCCCACGCACTTGTTCTAAAAGCTGTTGAATATCTGAAAAAAAAGGAGGTTGATGCGATAGCGTGCATGATGCCAAAATGGGGCGAATATAATGGGGTGCTGAGAAAGTGCGGGTTTATGCCAAGCCCTCAAAAACTTAACCCAAAACCCCAACCTTTTATAATCTATCCAATCTCCAAGGACATCGATCTCGATGCCGTAAAAAATCCCCAAAACTGGCTCATCACTTGGGGGGATTCGGATGTGGTATAATGAATCGATACTTAAATCAATGTTCATAACAATAGGGCCATGTGAACTCGAAGGGTTGACACTCCGTTGATCTGAAATGAGGGCGGGCGGTGGGGGCAAGGCGGCGAACTGTAAGTTGAAATACAATGACAATAGAGAAAAGAAGGGAACGGTTGAGTATGGAAAAAAGGATGATATTGACTGTCGATGTGGACCACTTCCCAGGGAGCGAAGCTGGTATAGAGAGAATCCTCGACCTTCTGGAGGGGAAGGGGGTCAAAGCCACGTTTTTTATTGCCGGTAAGTTCGCTGAGGAATACAAATCCCCGGTAAAAGAAATCCACAATAACGGACATGAAATCGGTTGCCATGGGTATTCCCATGGTATCGACATGGCAGAGAATTTCATTGATATAGATCTGGATGAGCAGGTTAAAAAGATCGAGAATGCCACCAATGCCATAAAGAGTGCAATTACCGATGAAGTAAAGATCTTTCGAGCTCCCTATGCCAAAGCGAGCAGCGATACGATAAAGGCCTTGGAAAATCAAGGATATATTTGCGACAGTTCCGTCACAGCCCTACGTTTTGATTTCGGTCTTGGAGTGGGAAACAATGTGAAGGCGTTCTTTGCTCCCACACGGCCCTATCATCCTTCAAGGCAAAATATCTTCAAAAAAGGCGATTCCAGTGTATTGGAGGTACCTATCTCCGCCTTCATAGTTCCTCTCACCCTGTCTGCAATTAGATCATTCGGCGCCAAGAGGGTGTGTAATTTATTCAATATCTCCTCTCATTTTTTTGACCCCGTGGTTTTCTACCTTCACCCATGGGAGGTGTTAGGCGATAATGAAATCACACTTTGGGATGGGTTGCCAAGAAGGCATAAGAAAAATAGAGGAAAAAAGGCGCTTGAAGGCCTGGAGACGTTTATAGATTACGTTAGCAAGAAGGTCGAGTTCATCCAGTATAGGGATGTTGCGGGGGTTGAATGAGATCATGGAAAAGAATCTGAAAAAGAAGACGGTCTGCATGCCGGTTTATTCGTTTTATCCCTTCGATCCAAGGGTTAGAAGGGCTGCTGAGGCCTTGATCGAGGAGGGGTATTCGGTGGACGTTATCTGCTTGAGAGGGGAGGACGAAGATAGGTCAAGTTCCTTCAACGGTGTGAATATTCACAGGGTTTCCCTGACCCATAAAAGGGGGGGTTACCTTCGATATCTTTACCACTATACCCTGTTTTTTCTCCAGGTCTTTATCACATTGAACAGATTGGACTCCAAAAGAAAATACGATGTCGTTCATGTGCATTCTTTGCCCGATTTCCTCGTTTTTGTGGCCATAATGCTGAAGCTGAAGGGAAAGAAGATCATTTTAGACCTGCATGAGGTCATGCCCGAGATTTTCGCCGCGCGGTTTAACAAAGACATGAGCTCCCCCGCGGTGAAAATAGTATGTGTGCTGGAGAAGATCAGCACCACTTTCGCTGATCATGTTATTACTGTTAACGATGTGAGAAAGGAAGTTATTGTGGACAGAGGTGTCCCGTCCAATAAGATCATCGTAATAATGAACACCCCTGACGAAAAAATTTTTGTGAAAAGGGATCTGAAGGATTTCAAGGCTCAGCTGGGATTGGATGGAAAATTTATTACCGTATATGTTGGGGGAATAAATCCTGAACGGAACATCGAGGTCATAATAAAGGCCATGGCCAAAGTTCAAAAGGACATTCCAGAGATCTTTTTTATACTCTTTGGACATACCTATGGGCTCGGTGGCGTAGGGTACAAGGATGAACTAAAAACACTTGCAAATAACTTTGGCCTTGGAGACAAAGTGTATTTTGGCGGTGAATTGAGGGGAGAGGATGTGGCAGGTTATTTAGACCAGTCGCATTATGGAATAATTTCCTACGTTAAGAACCCCATGACCGAATTCGCTATGCCGAACAAGGTGTTTGAATACATAGCCTTGGGCAAACCTATCATAGCCTGCCGTCTGAAGGGATTGTATGCATTACTTGGTGATTATGCCGCAGTCTACTACGAACCAGAAAATGAGAGCGATCTGGCTGAGAAGATAAAGTATATCTACCAAAATAAAGTTGAAACAGAAAAAATGGTGGGTAAGGCCAGAGAGATCTACAAAAAGCACACCTGGGAAGTAATGAAGAAAAGGCTATTAGGCCTCTACGATTAAATTTAGGGCCAAACGGAATTTATCTAAACGGATTCAATCATAATATCCACTATTTTCTTTCCGGTTCTTCCGTCTCCAAATGGATTTTTGTCGCTCAAATCCCTTTTCAACATCTCCTCCACACCCTTCAACACATTTTCGCTTTCGACCCCAACAACCATATTTTTGCCTACTTCCACGGTCTCAGGTCTCTCGGTATTGTATCTCAACGTCACGCAGGGAACATTCAATATGCAAGCTTCTTCTTGAACGCCACCCGAGTCCGTAAGTACAAGCTTCGCGTTCCTCTCGAGGACAAGAAAATCCATATAACCCACTGGCTCAATCAATTTTATGTTGTTGATCCCCTCCAATTGCGTTTTCAAGCCGAATTTTTTCATCATCTTTTCTGATCTTGGGTGTATCGGGTAGATGATCGGTATATCGTACTTTTTATCGATTTCCCTTAGGGAGGTGATTATCTTGTTCAGCCTCTCCTCATCGTCAACATTCTCCTGGCGATGGATCGTGAGCAGAAAATAGCCTTTTTCCGTCAACTGCAAATCTTCTAAAATATTCGATTTTCTCCTGGCAAGCTCCAGGTGATGTATCGTGGCGTCCACGATCGTGTTTCCTACGACATATACCCAATCCTCTCTGATGCCCTCGCCCATCAAGTTGCTCTTTGAGATAGGGGTGGGAGCGAACAGGTACGAGGATAGATGATCCGTCAACATTCTGTTGATTTCTTCGGGCATGGTTCTATCAAAGCTTCTCAGACCTGCCTCCACATGCCCAACATCTATTCGACATCTCGAGGCTGTGAGGGCTCCTGCCAAAACCGTGTTCGTATCTCCCTCTACCAAAACGACATCAGGTTTTTCCCTCATCAGCCTTTTTTCCAGTTCGATGATCATCTTCCCGGTTTGAGCGCCGTGGGTTCCGGAGCCTATCTCCAAATTGTATTCAGGTTCTTGGAGGGCCAGCTCCTCAAAGAATATCTTGTCCATATTGTAGGAATAATGCTGGTTCGTATGAATCATCAGGTAATCAATGCCTCTCTCCTTACATTCCCTGATAATCGGTGACATTTTGATTATTTCCGGGCGGGTACCCGCAACAATGCAAATCCTCATTATTATCCATTTCCTAAAATCCTGACACTGAAACCTGCTTTTTCCCAATTTGGGGAGAGGCAGTTCTTGGTATCGATGACCCTTTTATTCCTCATCAGCGAAAAAATTACTTCTAGGTCCAAATTGTTGAAAATTCTATGATCTGCCAGAACTACTATACAGTCAGAATTGTCCACAGCCTTCTCCAAGGGTAAAAGCTCGTAATGGAAATCCTCTACCAAGGGATCATAAGCTCTGACCTCGTATCCCCTTTCCATCAGAAGGGAAATGATTTGTCGGGCTGGTGATTGACGTGTATCACCTACATTCCCTTTATATGCAACCCCGAATACCGTTACCGTCGGGTTCTCAATCCCTTCCAATTCCTTTTCCATGACATTAACGATGAAGTTCGGCATCCCGTCGTTGGTCTTTCTGGCGGTTCTGATGAGAATTGTGTCCTCTTCATCCGCCTTCACAATGAACCATGGATCAACTGCAATACAGTGGCCACCGACCCCGGGACCTGGATAATGAATGTTGACCCTCGGATGTTTATTCGCCAGTTCAATGGCCTTCCAAACATCTACGCCCACACGCTCTGATACCTTCAAATATTCGTTGGCTAGGGCTATGTTCACATCTCTGAAAGTGTTTTCAATCAACTTCGCCATTTCAGCAGTTTCGATATCTGTCAGGTGAATGTCACCCTCCACAAAGGATCTGTAGAGCTCCTTGGCCATCTCAGCTGATTTCTTATCCACGCCCCCGATTATCCTGTCATTGTTCACAAGCTCCGTGAGTATCTTGCCCGGTAAAACCCTCTCTGGGCAGTATGCCACAAACAGCTCCTTTCCAACTTCCAATCCACTTTTTTCCAGAATCGGGATAACGAGGTTTTTATTAGCCGACGGAGGCACCGTAGATTCCACTATTATCAAGTTGCCCTTTTGGAGATGAGGAAGGACGCTCTCAACAGCAGATTCAACAAAGCGGAGATCTGGCTTCTTTGTCTCATCATCGATGGGTGTTGGGACGCATACTATGAATACATCCGCCTTTTGAGGCGCTGTTCGAACCTGAAGTCGTCTTGACTTCAATGCAGCCTGTACCAGCGTTTCAAGTCCTGCTTCCCTTATGTGAACCTCCCCGTTGACCATTTTTTTTACGATTTTCTCATCTACATCCACGCCTATAACATCATACCCGTACGTGGCAAGCATGCCGGCTGTAGGTAGTCCTATGTAACCAAGACCCAGGATGCAGATTTTCTTGCCCATATTCCCAACAGAGCATGTATTGGTTTGGTATAGATAAGACTTTTGATTTTCATGGTATTGCACGAGGATGATGAGCGTGTGGAAGGGACATTGGTGGTGGGTAATGGATGGTGGAGGAACACGATGGGTGGGATTGATAAACGGGAAGGTTGATACAAACATCAAAGCAAGTATCATTGAACAGCGCACAACCACCAACCAGAGATAGTTTTTAATATACTGACCTTATCTACTTGAACCCCCTAATCGCCTCAATAAGAGGAGGAAGAAAACTGAAAATAATCCTGGTATCGGGAAAGAATCCATTCAAAGCTGAGCCAAGCGGCACATTGGCTTATATTGCAGGTCTAGCGGTATCCCTGGGCAAAAAAGGAATGGATGTGACGCTTATCAGCACCGAGATCGAGGACGAGGAACTGAAGAACTATAATATCAAGTGTATCCCACTAAAGATGAGGAAGGCAACAAGCATTATTTTTCTATTGAAGCTCTTCGTTAAAACACCTTTTTTGAAGCCGTCCAAAAACTCGATTATTCATGCGCACCGACCTGATTTCATGCTCCCGTTCATCCTGTTCCGCAGGAGATATCCTAAAGTGTGCACGCTGCACGGCATACCTGATATAGGTATAAAAACGAGAAAGAACATCCTAATATGGGGAATATACACTTCCATAGAAAAATGGAGCCTGAACCGTATCGACAAATTGATAGCTGTGAACCAATCCACAAAGGATTATTATTCAAAAAAAGGTGGCGATCTTGGAGATAGAATCGTGGTCATTCCTGTGGGTGTGGATACAAGTATATTCAAGCCCCTGGATAGGAAAAAGATGAGGCGGAAATACAGCTTCAGCCAAGATGAGGTCATCATCCTTTATATCGGCAGGTTCTCCATAGAGAAAGACCTGGACCTGCTTCTTCAGGCTTTTAAGAGCCTGAAATCCGAGATGCCAAGAGCACGATTGGTTTTGGTAGGAGAGGGGCCGGAAGAGAAGAGGCTCAAAAACATAATCAAAACCCAGGATATAAAAGGGGTCACATTCTTAAAACCTGTGGCGCATAAGAGGATCCCGGAGATCATGAATTGTGCTGATGCCCTCGTCTTGTGCTCAAAATTTGAGGGGATGCCAACCGTTGTTATAGAGGCATTGACTTGCGGTGTTCCTGTTGTGTCCACCGATGTGGGTGGTGTTAACAAGGTTGTGATTGACGGAAAAACAGGTCAGCTGGTCAAGGAAGCAAAATCCGAACCTGTAAAAAATGCCATCTTAAAGGTCATAAGAGATGGGAGAGACAGTTACAGTGATAATTGTATTGTTGCGGCTAAGCGCTATTCCTGGGATAACATCTCCAACGAGCTTATGGAAATTTATTATAAGACCGCTGAGGCCAAACAGGGGAGGCATAGCAGGGTGTAGGAAGAGGGTTTGTGGAAGGTCAAAACGACCAATAAGGAGAATTAAATGAACCCAATTACAAGAACATTAAGATTATCCTACCAAATATTTACGGACCCTTTGGCCAATTTGAAGAGAAATTACCTACCTTTTCCTGAATTGGAGCTGCCTGTGGAGAAGCATCTCGAGCTGGCCATGAACTGGCTGCGATTAACCCATAAAATTACAGAACATAAGGGTTCCTCCGCAGCATTCTCCTATCCTAAGGGATGGCAACCAGCATACCCTGAAACCACGGGATATATGGCAAAAACGTTCTTCGACTACTCAGAGTTTTCATCGAACGATGAATATTTCCGTGAGGCTATCATGATGTGCGACTGGCTTATCGATATACAAAAAGAGGATGGGGGGATAAATCAGGGTTCCGTTTTATTAAGAGATAAGAACCCTTCGACGGTTTTTAATACAGGCATGGTCATGTTGGGATGGGTGGCAGCCTACAAGAAAACCAGCGATAAAAAATATCTAGAAGCCTTGATCAAAGCCGGAGCTTTTCTTGTGAAGATAAGAAAAGAGGAGGGACTTTGGCTGCAACACTGCTATAAAAACATTCCGCATGCATATCACTCGAGAGTTGCCTGGGCGATTTTGGAATTGTACTCATTGACAGAGGAACGAAAATATCTCGATACCGCCCAGGACATCAACAACTGGGTGTTATCCCAGCAAAAGGAAAACGGTTATTTTGAAAACTGTATGTTCGAGAACGACCAGCGTACATGTAACACCCACGGCATCGCGTACACACTGAGAGGACTATTGGAGGGGTACTACATTCTTCACGATGAAAAACATTTGGATGCAGTTTTAAAAACGAACGAAGTATTATTGAGGAAATTCGAAACGAAGAAGTTCATGCCAACTTCCCATAACGAAAAATGGGCACCAATAGTAAAAACCGAATGCCTGACAGGAATAGCTCAGCTCAGCATTATCTGGTTCAAGATCTATGAATTGACGGATGACATACGGTATTTAAACGGTGCATTGAACGCAACCGACCTACTAGGTCATTTACAGCCAATAAATTCAAGGTTTAAGGAAATAAAAGGTGCCGTGAAGGGTTCCCATCCCATTTGGGGAAAGTACGCGCCTTTACAGTATCCAAACTGGGCTACAAAATTTTTCGCCGACGCTTTTATGCAGAGGATATCTGTTACCAAAGACCTGGAGGAAAAACTGCTATGAATATCGTGATTTTCTCCCAATATCCAAGATTCGACAAACTGGCTTGGAAAGAGAAGGCATTGAGGAATTTAACGGCCTCCGGTATGAAACCCACGGCAATTATTTACAGCAATGTAGGCATTTTTGCCTCGATGAAGGTAGGGTTGAAGAGATACGGGTTCAGAGGGATGATGAAGGAATTAAGGACTCCCGGAGGGAATGGGGAAGTGGGTAGTAAGATGTTTTCCAGAAAACTCAAGTCCGTGGCAAAGGAATTGAATATTCCAGTTTATTATGTGAAAAGTCATAATGGTAAACGTTGTAGAGGAATTCTGGAGAAGATCGAACCTGATTTGATCCTGTTGTGGGGAACTGGAATAATTCGAAAGGAAATTTTAAACACATCGAAAATCGGAACTTTGAACGGCCATTACGCGATTCTACCGAAGATCAGGGGGATGAATGTAACAGAATGGTCGATCCTATTGGGAGAGGAAACCGGCATTTCTATACACTTCGTCTCGCCGGGTGTGGATTTGGGAGATATTTTGTACACTCAAAAATTCAGCATCGACAAAGGGGACACGCTTGAAAGTATAAGATTAAAATGTCAAGAGAACACCAGCGCCGCTTTTGTTAAGGTCGTAAAGGACATTAAGGAAAATAAACATCGGTCGGTTAAACAGAACTTAGATGATGGAAAGCAGTATTTTGTTATGAATCCACTTTTAAAAAAAATATTGAAAAAAAAGCTCGAAATACTTTAATTGTTCCCCTACGACCGGGTTTATTAAGCCGGATTTTTCCCTAAAAAATATATAAGCAGCCTGTTGTATAGGGTTATTAATGAAATTCTCAAGAAGGGTAAATTTCCTATTGATTTCGTTTTTATTCGCTTTAAACGTGGCAATCAGATACCCTATAGTCCAGCATGAAATAGGTGTCGATTCCTTCGTTATTCATATTCTTGGGAATTCTATCACTCAAAACCACTATGCACCATGGATTCTCCATCCCTTATCGTACATCGGACTTTACCCGCTATCGTATCCAAGCGCGTATCCTTTTCTAGCTGCAGGAGTATCGACAAGCTGCGGCGTGGACGTGGAGCATTCCATATTGGCGATTTCAATCGTTCTCGGTTTAATAGGCGTATTCAGTACATACTTTCTGGCCAGGGAAATCAAGAACGACGACCTGTTCTGTTTTGTGGTGGCATTGGCTTTCACCTTCTCACCCATATTCATAAAGATGACCTTTTGGACAGCCTCCACAAGAAATTTATTTATGTCACTTGCACCGGCCTGTATACTATTCCTTCTCAAAACGAGAGGATTTGCCGTCAATAGGATGAATGTCCTTTTCATAATCACGCTGCTGACCGTGGGAACGAGCCATAGGCTGGGCGTTTTTATGATTTTTATTTTGATAGCCTATCTCACAAGCGTCCTACTGTTCGCCTTCTATAAGCAGCTGGTTCCTATTTTTGCCAAATCTAGGAAAATGCAATTGAGCTCAAGAGTTTTAGGGCCTTCAATCATCGTGGCAATATTTATTGCTTTACTTGGAATGCTTTTCTCGGGAAATAATCCACTTCAAGGGGCACAGGGACTTATTATTTATGAAGAAACAAGGTTGTTTTCCGGTAGTTCCCCCCCAATCCTAATGATCAACCTGTTCGTGAGCTTAATCGGCAGGATCGGCATAATGCTGGTGTTTGGGTTGATTGGATCCTTGTACCTGATTTGGAAGAAAAATAAAGGTCTTTACGATGTGTTCTTGATAGTATCACTGATCTTTTTATTCCCAACCATAGGCATGAGAACCTATTCATCCTACTTTTTCCTGGTATTTTTTTCCCTCCTGGCTGGGTTTTCATTCTCTCATATTTACAAGTTAATTAAGAAAAGAAAGGTTATCGTCCTGACATTGCTGGTAGCCAGCCTCATAGCTTCGGTCGGATTTGTCGATTTCATGTTCGATACTTGGGGTGTAGAAGAAGATAGTATGTCTGAAACAACCTACGATGCCGCTCTTTACATGAAGTATATGACGGATAACACTTTTATTACAAACGATGGGTTATTAGCTGCAAGGGTTGGTGCGATATCAGGGAAACCGTGTTTACCGATCGGCGGTGGAACTTTGCATGCAACCGGACCGGAACAGCTCATTTACGGCTATCTTCATGAGGATGATTTTCAAATCATTCCCATTTCCATCCAAAAAATCAGTGTCGGGTCAGATGCATTGTATAAGGCTAAAGGCGCCGGGAATGTTGAAAAAGATTGGATAGTTATCCATCAGAATGCCTACGACGACGTTCCAACCAATTTAGTTTTGAAATATAAAGTTCAATATTCACTCTCTTTAAAATCCATACACCACCAAGTTTATGCATACGAAAGATATTATACTTCTAGATTTTTTAAGAGTGTAGAAGTTGGGAGATATAAGATATATGATAATGGTGCCATCGATGTATATTATTTTGAAAACATATAATATGCAATTTTTAGCGGAATAACTTGGTAATATAATCAAAATAAACAAAAACGTATATATCATGTTAACCAATTTAAGGTTAAGGTGATTTTATAAAAAATATTCATTCTCACACCATACTACTTTCACAGAGCCTGTGGAATTTCCGCCTATATAGACCATTTACATATACCAAAGAGAAGAAGGATGGAAATGCTCGGAGAGAGAGCGAAAATATCCGTTGAAAATAGCTTAACTTGGTCGAAGATTGTGGATGAAATTTTATGGGTCTGTAGCAGAGGCGAGTAAAGATGGAAAGGCATTTGGAGATACAGCATACAAACATACACAAACATAGCAGGGAATGGGATAGTGTTATATCTTCCTCAAATCTAAGCACATTTTTTCATACATCTCACTGGTTGAAGATCATCGAAAATGCCTACAATTTGAAACCTTATCATTTAATTTTGTGGGATAAAGAGGAGCCTGTGCTGGCTATGCCTTTGTTCTTATCAGAAAATGCACTTCATTCTCCATACATCGCAGATTATGGGGGGGCATGTGTAAATCAAAAGTTTGCTGCCGATATTTTGCGAGTAAAAGCGGCGTTTGAGGTCCTTTTCAGAAAGATTACAAAGATCGGTAAAGAGGAAGGTGTACCAGCAGCATATGTTCGGGGATATTATACTAATAAAACACTAGATAATTTTTTGGTTGAAGGATCTTTTAAAAAGATTGCAGGGCACCTGACATATGTACTAACCGATTTTTACGATGTGGAGGACACGCTGAGCATATTTCACAAAAAAACTCGCAATGCTGTGAGGAAGGCGTTAAAGGAGGGGTTAGCCGTTGAGCAAACCCTCTCAAATAGCAAGGCCATGGAGGAGTACATTAGGTTGCATGTGATGACCAAAAGAAAGCACGGCTCGGAGCCTTTCAATGATACATTCTTTGATATGCTCCCTACAATCCCTTCTAAGAATATCGATATCTTGTTAGCAAGATACAATGGCGTTTGCATAGCAGGTCTTATGGCATTCATGTATAATACTAGGATCCAAATATTTGATAACTGCTCAGATCC
Organism: uncultured Thermoplasmata archaeon; assembly: GCA_965371185.1. Taxonomy (GTDB): domain Archaea; phylum Thermoplasmatota; class Thermoplasmata. The sequence goes on along the minus strand of CBDUXN010000002.1, from coordinate 4,598 downwards.
AAGTTATCTTAAATTCAATCCAAACCATCTACTTTATTACACCCTTATAGAGAAAGCAAAGGAAAGAAGGATGGAGGTGGATTTTGGCAAAACCTCACCTGACCACGATAGCTTGCGGCGATTTAAGGAGCGATGGGGAGGAAAGATGCATTCTTTTGACACGTATATGAAAATCTTACCTCCTGTCGTATTGAACACCTTTATTTTAGGGATAGGATATTTCAAAAAGCATGGTGTAAGAGGGACTTTTAACAGAATTACTCGAAGGAGACAATAGATGAGGGTTCGCGGTGAAAAGCTAACATGTAAACGGATATTGAGGTTTATTAAAAGGCTCATATTTGAGCGTGCACACATGCTTATATTCGAGAGGGATGTTAATGACACACCAGCTATAATCGAATATAAAACCAATGTAGCGATATCTCAGGTCAGTGATGCCGGTTTAGACACACTTATGCGAGGCAAGAGACCCATACATAAGGCAGTGATATTAGAACGACTTAATAACGGGGACATTTGCTTTGTCGCAAAAAAGGACGATAGAATATGCGGTTATGCATGGGTGAGGGGAATCTCGTACTATTTCCCAGAAGTTTATTACAAAGTGGATGCAGATGAACAAAGCATTTGGATTTATGATGAATTGGTGTTCGAGGAGGAGAGAGGCAAACGAATTCAACAGCAAATTCTCCACGAAATCTTCGGGTATTGTAAAAGTAAGGGATACAAGAAAGTTTATGTCGGTATTCTGTCAGATAACGATTCATCATTGAGGGCTCATTCCAGGTTCGGTTTCAAAAAGTTGGTCAAAGAGATTAAAATGCTGAAGTTGCTTGGTATAAAAAGGCACAAAATTATCTACCATGGGGATAAATAACATGGAAAAGAAAGTGTTGCTTACAATGGATGTCGAGCCAGACATGACGCAGTATCTTAAAAACAGCTATATAGGGGTAGAAAAAGGTCTCCCTCCATTCCTTGGTTTGCTGGACGATTATGGAATTACTATTGATTTTTTTATCACTGCTGATGTTTGCAAACGGTATTCGGAATTAATGAAAAAAATTGCAGATCAAGGGCATAGGATAGGTTGTCATGGATACGATCATACCCCTCAATTCTATTGTAATATGAGCTTTGAAAAACAGCTCAGGGACATATCCGAAGCCACTAAAGAAATAGAGAAAATTCTTGGTTCAATAACTACGATGTTTCGTACACCAAATTTTAGTGTCAATAGAAATACGATAAAAGCGCTAGAGCAATTGAATTATGTTATTGATTCGTCGGTATTGCCAGGCAGACATTTTAAGAGATGGAAAATATTCCCAATATTCGACCATAGGAACGCTCCAAGAGCGCCATATTACCCATCACTAAAAGATATAACTAGAAAAGGGGAGTCTTCAGTTCTTGAAATACCGCTAACAGAAAATCCTCACTTTAAGGGGGCTCCTATCGGCATGGGGTATTTGAATTATGCAGGTTTAAAGAAAACTATTGCTGCCATAAATGAAGTTGAATCCGAGTATGTGACTTTCCTTATACACCCCTGGGAACTTGTAGATATCAAAGAATATCATCCGAACCTCAAGTCTTGGGTTTATAATATCTGCTCATCAGACCTAAACCCTTTAACGTCTTTACTTGGACATATTGACAGGAATTTCGAGTTCACAACTTTAGAGGAGGTTAAGAATAGATCGAACGAACTTTAACCCTTCCTTGTCACTTTCTTGAATATTTTGATATATTCGTCGGTCATTCGATCTAGACTGTACTTTTCTCTTATTTTTTTCTTCGCATTTTCGCCTATTTTCTTTAATTCCTCAGGATTGGCTAGGCACCAATTGATCTTATCTATCAAGTCTTTCGAATCTTGAGGTTTAACGAGAATACCATCTTTAAAATTCTCGACAACATATGGGATCCCACCAACAGCACTTACAACCACAGGAAGGCCGCAGGCCATAGCCTCTAACATTGCAATTGGTAGGCCTTCGGCATATGAAGGCAGGACGAAAATATCAGATGCACAAAAAAATTCTAACGTATTTTCCACTATCCCAATAGGAATGACAAAATTCTTTAAGTCTTCTTCATTAATCTTTTTCAATATTTCGTCATTATCGCATGATCCAATCAAAATCAATACGACATTATTACCCTCTTGATTTAAACTTTTCAAAGCTTCAAGGAGCTCATATATACCCTTTTGAGAAACCCATCTGCCAAGAAACAATAGGATGAATTTGTCATCTATTCCAAGCTTAGCTCGCAATTTTTTTCTAAGAGATTCATCAAATTGATATTTATCAGTATCTATACCATTCTCGATAATAACAGCATGTTGAAGTTTGTAATCTATCACGCCCCTTTTATCTACAGAAACCACCGCATCAGAAATTGCTATAGCCAATTTCTCTACAAGTTTAATATGGTACACATCTCTCTCTCTTGAAAAATCTGGGAGAGCACCATGAATTGTGGTTACTACGGGTACCCCTAGTATTTTCCCAACGATCCCAGAAATTACGCTAGTTGTGAACGGGGTCTGCAGATTCAGTACATCTATTTCCCTTCTATATTTGATTAGTAATTTAATCAACTTTAAGTAGAATATCGTTGAGCCTATAATTCTTATATTTATCAGGGGTATTTCTATAAGTTTTTCCTCCACATCCAAGTCTTTTTCAATCTTTTTTGTGACGATAATACAATCGATATTTCTTTTGCGAAGGCCTTTGTATATATCAAGGACAAGCCTGCCAACCCCTCCAACCATCTTTGGGGAATAAGGAGTCACGAAACAGATTTTCATATTTTCGTGTAGTAAATACTCTGTTTATAAATATTGTGTCGAGATAATAGGCCAACAATTGACAATCATGAAATCGAAATTAAGATTTTTATGCAGCAATGGGTGATATCATTCAAAAGCTCTATTTTTGAGACGAGGGTTCAAGTGCATTAACAGCCCTCTCACCGCTCTCCATAGCGTCGCACATATCCAGATATTGAAAGTATCCCATTCTTCCAGCGAGATGGAGATTTGATAATCTGATGGAACTGCGCAATTTTTCAATTTTCTGATAGTAGTCTATCGTTGGTATTGGGTATGCGTATTGTTCCTTATGTATAAAATGCCCTACTAAATTGTCCATTTTTACGATGTTTTCATTCTCCAAAGATTTAATCACTTCCTCGGTAACATCATCCTCCCCCTTGTTCCACACCTCATCCTGGAAGAAACACGGCATCTCAACACCTAAGGAGGTATAGCCCTTTGGGCAGGTGTGAGGACTGTATTTTAGCATCTCATATAGCCTGGTAAAAGGTAATTCGCTTGAGGGAAAGAAACATATCGTGATGTCAGGTAGGATATCGGAACCTTTTAGTTTGAGAAACACGAAAATCATGGAGCGATATTTTAGATCGAATTTTTTCCCAAGTATCTCGAAAAGGAGAGGCAAAGGTATCGTCGATATTACAGCATCACAGGTCATATTTTCCGTCCCATTTTCGGTTTCCGTGACGACCTTATCAACTCTCCCATCTTTCTCTACAATAGATTTTAACCTCGTATCCACACGAATTACTCCGCCTCTTTCCTCTATCATTCTTGCCATTCGTAATGGGATGGTTTCTATGCCTCCGTGCTTTGGATAAGCTTGCCATTCATTTGCTAAGGCTGATCTTCCTGCGAATCTTGGTATTACTCGCCTGGGCACCCATTCGGAGGAAAGATTTTTTGGTGAAATGCCCCAGAACTTTGCGGTGTAGCCTTCAAAATATGTTTTATAAAAGTCATTACCTGCTAGAAATTTCATTTGCTCCTCAAACGATGGTTTTTTCTTCCTATAACGGTTAATATAACCCGCACATAAGGCAAAAAAGATTTTAAGAGCTTTACCAGGCGGAAACTCGAAGATGTCCCTTATAATCGGCGGAAAGTTGTGAAATTTGCCGTCAAAATAGGACTTGGCTGTAATATTTTTTACAAGCAGGTCATCGCCTAGTAAATCCATTATAAAGCCCTTATATTTCTGGTTATTGGTATGGATTACGTGGGAGCCAACATCGAAGATGAAACCTTTATCCTTAATACTTTGTGCCATCCCGCCAACTTTTGATCTTGCTTCAATCAACACGACCTTGTGGCCTCTTCTTAGCAGTTCTAGTGAAGAGTAAAGCCCTGTAACCCCGGCACCAACAACCACGATTTTTTTCATGATTTTGTCCTCTTTTCCATTGCATTTGATGAGAGCAGATCACGATATGCTGTCAAATATTCCTCAGCAACTCGAGGCCATGAGAATTCTTTTTCCGCCTTCTCCCTTGCACCTTTCCCAAGATTTGCCCTCAAATCATTTGAACCCAATAATCTTGATAGCGCCTTGGAAATATCCCCTTCCTCAAAGCTTGTGACAAAACCCACGTCTCCAGGAATGATCTGAGGTGCCTCGCCAATGCGTGACGCAACGATTGGCAGACCTGATGCCATTGCTTCCAGAACTGTAAGAGGTAACGTATCCTGATAACTAATATGGGCAAAGATAGAGAACATAATATTCTCTGCAAGGGGGGGATATGTC
>CBDUXN010000001.1:0-56367 GCA_965371185.1 uncultured Thermoplasmata archaeon | reverse complement strand
ATGAGGAATATGCTGAGTTTTTAATTTCAATTGAGAAAATTGAGGAGACATAATTTAAATTAGCGATATCATTTCCTATGCTTTTCTTTCTGCGTCCTTATATAAGTCTCAACAACCTCGAACCCTTGTCCAACCGAACCGTGATAGTTCGAGGGCGCTTAAAACGTTTACATGTTCCCCAAAACCCTTATTATCCACCTCACCTTATTGCTTCACCGGACGCTGTTGTATGGATTCTTAAGACGACATCATAGTTGTGGGTGCAGGGTCCGCAAGGCACAATAAAATCTACGCCCGACAATAGGTAGCGCAATCCTTATATTTGGAAGAATGATACAGATTGAAGGGAGGGGGTTTAAAGACGAGAAGAGACTAATATTTAAAGCTACCTTGGAGTGTGATGAGATGGTTAGAAAAAAAAACAGAAGTGCGCCTCGAAAAACTACTAGAAAATCAACCCAAAGATCACCCAAAAAAACACCTAGGAAAACAATTAGGAAAAAATATAAACCCACTACAAGAAAATCGCCAAGAAAGGCATCTCGAAAGACTACTAGAAAATCAACCCAAAGATCACCCAAAAAAACACCTAGGAAAACAACTAGGAAAAAATATAAACCCACTACAAGAAAATCGCCAAGAAAGACATCTCAAAAAACTACTAGAAAGACAACAGGAAAAAGATCAACAAAACCTAGAACTAAGACTGTTAAAGAGACCACAACATATCGAGTCGATTTCGGCCTAGTAAGTATAGAAAAATCATATGAAGATAAAAAAAAGAAGAAAGTTAGATAATAATAATCCTTAACAAGCCCACTCCAAGCACAAAAGGTAGTGGGACAGTAGAGGAGCGGAAGGTTGGGGGAGGTTGGAAGCCTACCATCGATAAGTGTGTCCGTCTTAAAGTAAAAGGAGGGGATTGTCGATAGAATTATGAACAATGTAATTAGAACACGATAATATTATAAAGATGTTATAAAATATATAGAGGGGTTTGATAAAATATTAATATTTACTGACAAAAATGAGTTATTACAATATGCAGAAAAACTCATCAAAGATAAAGTAGGTACACTCGAAAAAGATGTAAAACATTGTCTTCTTGATCGGAGCCAAAATGCACCGAATGCACCTGCACCATTTCCTGCGATATTATTTTACTTCTCCACAGTTGATTTACTAGGTGCTCTTTATGCTGGAAACGCTTCTAGAAACGCACCAACAACACGCCAATCAGCGGATTATATGCAGCATTTTATGAACTATACTAAAGAACAAACCGACCTTCTTCAAAATCTCTTTCGACACAAAATTGTTCATTTGGCTCAGCCAAAAGCTGTTATCGAATATAATGCTAGATTTATTTGTTGGCGCTATTGGCATAATAATCAACATCAACACCTTAAGCTTGTTAAATTACCAAAAAAAATAAAAATTCAAATTACACCATCATGGGATATTTCATGTGATTATGAATTTAATATTAGCATCTTACATTTAGTGGAAGATATTAGGCTTTCTATCGAGAAAAAACGCAATGGTTATTTGTCATCATTGCAGAAAGAGACTGATTTGCAAAATAACTTTGAAGTGGCAATTGAACAAATTTATAACCCTAAAAAATAATAATAGCTAGGGTTCTATCTTCAATATAAAATATAAAGAGAAAAGGGGCACAAATAAACTCATGGGGAATAAAAATGAAACCAGAAGTTTTATTTAGCAAAAAAGGGGAGCTACGAGATTATTTTGAGGAAAGAAAATTAGCTATTAAAAAAAGAATTGATAGTATTAAACCAAATGAATTCCTGAATATGAGTGAAACAGATCTGATTCGATATTTAATATCTGAATATTCTCTTGAAGGCCCAGTAATTCGAGAGGAGGAAATTTGTGTTCAAGGTCAGCAAGAAGTAGATATTGATGTAAGTCGTGATCCTCGTAGGCTAATTCTTGATAGGAACCAACCAGCTTATGTGAAAGGTATATCAATAACAATTGCCCTACCTTTTGATGGTAATGGTGAATTTTTTCATTTTCAACCATCATCTTTCACTATGAGTCCGCCAATTGGGCGTATTATTGACCAAGAGGTACACTTGACATACCAAAAAGTCGAACATGATTCAGAAAAGCTTAAAAAAGAATATACAAGGGATGTAGATGAAATAAAAAGATATGTTGATTGGGTTAATCGTGATATAAATACATTCAATGAATCGCTAGAATCATTTATTAATAAAAATGTAAAACAAAGAAAAAAGAAGCTACAAGATGCTTTAGGAGTAGTCAGTGAACTTGGAATACCAATTAAACGACGGGATGATATCCCAAAGACTTATGCTGTCCCCGATATTCGTAAAAAACCTAAAATTGAGCGTCCAAAGGTTAAAGCAGAGAGTTTTAAACCAGAACCAGCTCTACCAATGGATGAATATGAACATATTTTAAGTATCATCCAAAATATGGTAACGGTTATGGAGAGGAGTCCACAAGCATTCGCAAATATGAAAGAGGAGGATTTACGACAACATTTTTTAGTACAACTTAATGGACAATATGAAGGACAAGCTACTGGAGAGACTTTCAATTATGAGGGCAAAACGGATATTTTAATTCGTGTGGAAAATAAAAATGTTTTTATTGCGGAGTGTAAATTTTGGAGAGGAGAGAAAAAGTTACTAAAAGCGATTGACCAATTATTAGGATACTTAAGTTGGCGGGATACGAAAACTGCTCTATTGATATTTAACCAAACAAAGGGTTTTAGTGAGATATTAGAGAAAATCCAATTTGTAGTAAAATCACATCATTGTTATAAGAAGGATCTTGGGATGAAAGATGAGACCATATTTCGGTATTTATTTCATCAACCTAGTGATAGGAACAGAGAATTTATCTTAACTATTATGGCTTTCAATGTCCCTAAATAACATCAATTCCCATACCTATCTTTCTGCGTCTCAATATACTTCTCAACAACCTCAAACCCTTGGCCAACCGAACCGTGATAATTCGATGGAGCCCAAAGGTGGTTTCTTACCTTTTACTGTAACATAACTTAGAAATGAATTTCAAAGTTTTTTCAGCTAATCCATCCTTTTTTCCCCCAATCCTTTTTCGCCTTCAGAAAGGCCTCTAACCCACCATTTTTCTTCCACCACCCAATCAAATGAATACCTTCCTTATCGTAATGTGCCCCAGCATATAACAATCCCGCAATGGTCCCTCGGGTTAGCTCTATTTCGGTTTCATTTTTTATTCTTTTTTCAAGGGTTGGATAGAGACCACGAGCATTTCCTATTAAAATATCTTCTAAAGTTCTTATGTAGATTTCTCTTATTTTATCATATAACCATCCATCTTTTCCTTGCCAATCGATCCTTTTTACACCTTTTTTCGTTGGCAAATTCAAACTAACCTTAATGTCCTCAATTTTACTTTCTTCTTGTTTTTTATCTTTTTTATCAGGTTCTTTTTGCGTTGTAAATATCGGCCCCGGTTCATATGTATAAAACGGTTCAAATAAATGAATATGAACCTTGGTAGGATCCACTGATGTTCTAGCATAAGTTTTAAACTCACCGATATTCGGTTTTGGGTGCAACATATCACATGCATCTACGATTTTATCCGTCTTTTCATCAATTATTATAATGATTGAATATCGTTGTTCTATAACCTTTTCAAGAACATTTAAAAAAAATTCATAAATCCCTTCTTTGTCATCAATTTGTTTTGTTAATGTTCTTTCTTTTACTATATCTTCCAAGATATAGTCTTTAAGAATTTTAGCTAATTTTTGCCTTGTTTGGTAATTTTTTAATGCACTAATGAATTTAGAAATTTGTTTATTGATATGACTATATTCTGGATGAATAGATAATTCAAACTCAAGAATATAAAACTCCTTTTTATCAAGATTTATTAGATATCCATCAGGTATTGTTTTTAAACCAACGGCAGTTTCTATTTTCTTTTTAATATCGAAATAGATTATATTCTCACCAAAAATATCTTTAATATGATCCTTAACCATTGGTTCAAATTCATTTCGTTCGTTTGATGGTTTCCATTCTGTATATTTAACCCCATCTTTGAGAATTATCATTTTACCACTTTCTATGGCTATATAATGGTTAAAATATTAAAACATATCTTAAGAAATCAGAGGAAGGTTTAACATTGCCGACGTGTTCTGCTCATAGGACATCTCCATGTGTTTCATGTTGCTTAACTTATTGTCCTTACAGAGGGGTGCACCTCAAAGAGTTATAAACGATTAGGTCTATATGTAGGTGAATAAAGGAGGAAAAGAAATGTTACAGGTATTTGTTAGTTCTGTAATTGAAGGATTAGAGAATGAGAGAGAAGTAGCAGAAAAGTCAATAAAAGATCTTATATTAGATCCCGATCAATTTGAAATATTTCCAGCTTATCCCGGGACCCCAAGAGAGATATGCATAGAAAAAGTAAAAGAGTGCGATATTTTTATCTTAATATTAAAAGATAATATAACTAATATTGTACTCGAAGAATTTCAAAAGGCAGAAGAATTCGAGAAAAAGATTTTGATTTTCTTAAAGAAGGACCCAAATAATTTAAAACTAAAAAGTTTTTTGAAGGGTATAGAAAAAGATTATACTTATAAACCATTTTCCACATTAAAAGACTTTGAAAAGTACTTAAAAAAGAGCATACAATATCTTCTTGTGCACACTTTTAAAGTTTTAAAAGACATTGATATTGTCGAAGAAAATCAAACAGAGATTTTAACAGATGAAACAATTACTGTTGAGGCTTTTCAGAAAAAATGGTCTGAATACGATCTTGAAGAAGGAGATGTTATCAAAGGTCTAGTTCGTGAACTTGGCAATGATATATTTAATGTGTATTTTATGGATGAGGAATCCTTTTCTGATTATTTAAATGATAACGAATTTTATTATATTGGAGGCACAGATATAACATCATATGCTTTTAATGAAGAGATAAAAGAAGATGGGACCTATTACTTAGTATTTGATACAAATGCGATTCTTTTAGATAGAAGGATAAAAATAAAATTGAAAAGAATAAAATATTTCTAAATAATATTAATTATTACCGTTCCTTCTGCGTCTCAATATACTTCTCAACAACCTCGAATCCCTGTCCAACCGAACCGTGATAGTTCGAGGGAGCCCATAGATGAGCTCTTACCTGCTTCTGGAGCTCGGGAAACTCCTTCCGGAGTCTGCGTGAGGACACACCTTTAAATCTAAAAGCGATGTAGCTCGTGGAGAGCTTCGGCGGATAATGATAGAATATATGAACATGCTCTTCATTCACCGCCATCCTGTATATCCTGATGTTCAGCTCTTTAGCAACTGACCGGATTATCTCTTCGCACCTATCAGCGATCTCAGGAGTCAACAGCGATCTCCGATATTTGGTGCAGAAAACCAGGTGATCGGTTTGAAGAGACACCGAATGACGGTCGTGGCGCAGGCCATAGCGATTCTTTCTTGGACGATTTGCGGATTTCATGGAGGTATTATCTACCGGAATATAATGCCTGACAGGGCGGGGTGGGTGAGACTCACTCAGCCACAAAAATAGAATTGCTTTAGTTTTGGTTAGATTAATAATAGGGAAACTTAGAAATTAGTTAATCTGGATGGACTAATATTAGCCCACCCTTTCCTCTTTTTACTTTTCTTTTTTGCTAGAGCCTTTGTGTTCTGGGTTGTTGGGATTCAATTGATCAGACCTGTTGTCATGCGATGCTTGAGATGCTGGATTATTTGGGTTCATCGCATTAGAACGTTGGTCATTCGGGCTTGGTCCCTTTCCACCTTTTCCTTTTCCCATAGCTATCACCTCAAATAACTAATGGGTTCTTTCATATATAAAACCACCCTATTTGTTATAGGTTTCAAATGGAAGTTTCACCCCACTCCCCGCTGGCACGGTTTTATATCACCAAGTGATGTGTGCCACTGACATGAAATCCAGAGTCCAAGAATTTATTCCGGTAGCCGATCTAACGACCGGAACGGTGTCTCGAATCCTGGTTTCGGATGTAGCAGATGACCCTATCCATCTCATTGCCGACTGAAACATGAGCGACTTTAACTTGCCAAAGGGCTTTTGGGCACTGTTTTACAAGGATGGGGAACTCCCGCCGAAGCTGACGGGAGGATATTCCCTTGACCTTGTTGACTATCTGGGAGGGTGAGAGGGTTGGAGGGAAGCCGAAGAGGAGGTGGACGTGGTTTGGTTGGATGTTTAGTTCGATAATTTCGCAGCCGAGATCGGCGAGGATATCGCGAATGATTTGTTTGGCTCTGGAGCGGATTTTCCTTTTTAGCATCGGTCTATTGTATTTGGTATGAAAGACGATATGGTCGAATAACAACTTGCCTGGCTTCTTATTCCTGTTCGATACGTTTTTGGATTTCATGGTTTTAGATGTATGGAGCAGGGTTTCGGGATAATACTTTCTATGGAAGTTGTAGAATGGATAGTTTTACCTGAAAAATGCGATTATAAACCCGAAAGACAAAACTAAGAACGGGAGAAAAGTAGGGAATTGGACAATCAAGAGAAAGCAAAGAATACCCCAATATAATTTAATACATTTAGAAAAAAATCGAAAGGTAGATAAAGGATTGCTACAATGTAGAACCTAACAGGAGGGTAAAGATGAGTAATAGATTAATCCCGATAGGAATTGTTTGCATGTTAGTTGTCGGAGGATTCTTAGGAATTGTGAATTTAGTGAGTGAAAAAGCTAAAGCAGATACTTGGAACATTGAAACCGTAGATAATGTTGGTGACGCTGGCGGTGATTCCTCGATAGCACTCGGTAGCAATGGTTACGCACATATAAGTTATCTTGATGGCACTAACGGTAATCTCAAGTATGCGAAATGGACTGGGAGTGATTGGAATATTGAGACCGTAGACAGCGCCGGTGATGTTGGTAAGGATCCCTCAATAGCACTCGACAGCAGTGGTTACCCACATATAAGTTATTATGGTGGCACTAACGGTGATCTCAAGTATGCGAAATGGACCGGGAGTGATTGGAACATTGAAACTGTGGACAGTGTTGGTAATGTTGGCTGGGATACTTCAATAGCACTCGACAGCAGTGGTTACCCACATATAAGTTATTATGATGGCACTAACGGTGATCTCAAGTATGCGAAATGGACCGGGAGTGATTGGAGCATTGAGACTGTGGACAGTACCGGTAATGTAGGTCAGGTTCCTTCAATAGCACTTGACAGCAATGATTATGCACACATAGGTTATTGGGAGGGCGATAATGATAACCTCAAATATGCGAGGTGGACTGGGAGTGATTGGAGCATAGAAACTATAGGTAGTGCTAGTGGTGGTGGGACCTCAATAGCATTAGACACCAATGATTACCCGCACATAAGTTATTGTAATTGGGCAGGATACGACTTTGACTATGGTCTTAAGTATGCGAGATGGACTGGTAGCGCTTGGAGTATCGAAATCGTAGATTCTGATGGTGATGGGTATGTCTCGATGGCGCTCGATGGCAACAGTTACTCGCATATAAGTTATCGTGATCGATTTTCCATCGATCTCAAGTATGCTAAATGGACTGGGAGCGCATGGATTAATGAAACCGTTGATAGTGAGGGTGATGTTGGTAGCTTCTCCTCAATAGCTCTCGACAGTAGCGATTATCCACACATAAGTTATTTTGACGATTATGACGATACTCTCAATTACGCAAGAATCATGCCTAATGCGCCTTCAGCTCCTCGGAATCTTCAAGCTATAGCAGGTAACTCTCTGGTAACTCTTACATGGGAAGCTCCAAGTTCAGATGGTGGTGCACCCATCACAAATTATAAGATTTACAGGGGAACAACGTCAAGCGGAAAAACATTATTGACAACCGTGGATAATGTGCTCACTTATACAGACACGGGCGTTGTTAATGATAATACATATTATTATTCCGTTAGTGCTGTTAACATCGGTGGGGAGGGTCCTCAATCCAATGAAGTATATACAACACCTACAGCTACAGCCCCTGCTTTGCCAGATGCACCGACAAACTTAAATGTCGTTGCCGGCGATGAACAGGTAGTGCTCACATGGCACGCACCGAGCTCAGACGGTGGCGCAACAATCACGAGTTACAGAATTTATCGTGGAACCTCATCTGGCGGAGAAACTCTATTCACTACTGTAGGAAATGTGCTGACTTATACAGATACTGGCCTCACAAACGGACAGGAATATTTCTACAAAGTGAGTGCCTTGAACAGTATCGGTGAGGGACCTATGTCCAACGAAGTCAATGTTATTCCAAAGGCAGGAGCCACTTCTGAGGATGGAGAGAAAACGGGCGAATTGCCATGGTTATGGATAATCTTCCTTGTTGTTATAATTGTGGTTATTTTGGTTGTTACACTTGCTTTGAGTGCTAAACGGAAAGAAGGGGTATCAAAGGAATTGCCTAGAGCAGCACCCTCACTTACTCCGACAGAGGTAGAATCAAGTGCAGATATCAAGGATATATCACGTATCATTGAAGAACTTCAAGATCTGAGAGTTCAAGGATTAATAAGTGAGGAAGAATTTCAGGCAAAGAAAAAACGATTGTTAGAAAGGATATAAATTCAATTTAGACAATCCCCTCCTAAAAAAAAGCGTGCCGAGGACGAAGGGGGACGGCTTCACCGCAGGCACGCAACTGGTGTGGGGAGGATGAAGGTAAGAGCAAAGGACGCAGGCCTCCGTGGAAGCTCCGCCCGAGTGAGCGCATAAATATATCAGGTGAGCGAGGGTTGCGACCATAGGGAGCAATTCTTAGCGGTTGTTAGCAATAAACAGCAGAGCGCAGAATGGCAGTGGCAAAACCTTTATCCTCGTAGAGAGATAATGGTTTTAGGGATGGGGCTTAAGGCGAGGGTAGAGCGATATAATGATTGAAAGTTGGTTAGTGATACATGGAATTTTGTTTATATCAATAGCATTATTCCCCACAGTTCTTTATCTAGCTCTTAAAAAGATTAATTCGAATAATGAATTCATGAAAAAAATAAAAATCGGATTAATCTTCATGATGATCGGAGCTTGGCTATGGGCAATAAGCATAATTATCTATTGGTATATAATTCAAACTGATGAAGAAATACTCACCACAGCGGATCTAAGTAAATTAGATAATTTGAATTATAATTTCAGCATCGTAGCCATCGTTTCTATCATCTTAATTTTAATTGCATTATTATTTATTGTATTAGCAATAATAAATAAAAGAAAATAATAGAGCTCTACCCGAGCCTTCGATGCGAGAGCATCTTTTAAGCGACGCAAGCATCCGTGGAAGCTCTGGTCCTGAGTGAGGGTTACGACCCGAACGAGGGATTGCGAGGCTGAAAGCCGAGCAACCCTAAGCGGTTGATAGCAATAATCAACATAGCGCAGGACGGAGTGGCAAAACCTTTATGTCCGAAGGACAATAATGGTTTTAGGGATGGGGCTTAGAAATGGCATATCGACAGATATAAACGCCATTTCAGAGGCCTGCGTCCGTTTGATAGTAAAAGGAGGGGATTGTCGTAAACATTAATCATTGGTATTGTTGAAACACATTGAATATAAATATCTAATTTGGATTTGTAGCTGAAACTTGCTGTAAATATAAGGAATTATATGAAATCCAAATAAAAATTCCTTAAATAGGACTTCTTACATATGGGGCTATAGTATAAGATATTAATATTGAAAAACTTCTCCCAAGGGGTGTGAAATTTGCCAATGTCCATCAATAAGTATGAATCGAAGTTTGAGATATTTAAGGACCTGTTCCCATCAGATCTAGAACTTCTCCCTCAAGTCAATGAAGTTTATGAATTAGAATTAGCGTATTTAGAAAGCAAAATTCTTACGAAAGACGAATTAATATCAAATGGTGCATATTTTTCAACGGTTAATAATCTTCTAACAAAACATTACTTAATGTGTCGAGGAGAAACTTTAAAAGTGGCAGACCACTCATCATCAAGATTAAAATCATTTTTCCAGAATAATCAATTTAAAACGGGTTATGCAACTCATGGACTTTTTCCATATCGAGGAAAGTTTCATCCTCAGATGATAAAAGCTCTAATAAATATAATGGGAATTAAAAAAGGCGATACAGTTCTTGATCCAATGATGGGTTCGGGAACTGTCTTAATTGAAGCGAAATTGATGGGAATAAATTCAGTTGGGATTGATGCTAGTCCTTTTTGTAAGTTTATGACGCAAGCAAAAATTGATGGACTTACTGTAAATTTGAACAAAATCAGACCAACATCTCCAATTTCAATCTATAATCACTTTTCGAGAATAATTGGGAATCCTGAGTGGGGAAGTAAAACAAGAACAAAGAAAAAAAATATGGATATTACTACGTTTAATCAAAATGCCGGTTTAAATAAGAAAGTTAAACCGAATAAAAAATTGGAAAAAATAATGAAAGATGAAAAAATTAATAACTTTTTATTGTTGGCTTTTCTTGATAGTGCGGGTTATTCTCAAAGAAGCAAACGAAAAAAACCTTTAGACCAATTTATATCAATTTTAGAGAGATATATCTTTGTTGCAGAGAAAATTCAAAACTTCTTAAAAGGTGTTGACTCTGAACTTGTAATTTCAGAAGCGTTAATCGGAGATGCAAGACAACTTAAAATTCCCGATTCTTCTATTGATGGTATCATCTTTTCACCACCATATAGCTTTGCTATTGATTATATTGATAATGACGAATTCCAATTATCGAAATTAAATGTTAATATTGATGAATTAAAAGAAAATATGGTCGGTCTTCGTGGAAAAAATCAAAGAGAGAAATATGATATGTATCTTGAAGATATGAATAAGATACTTACTCAAAGCTACCGTGTTTTGAAAAATGGAAAATTCTGTACAATTGTCGTTGGAACTAATAGAAATCAACTTGCGAAAATTTTGAAAGAAAATCCAGAGGACATTAAGGGGCTTGATCAAGTCTTGATAGATTTGGGAAATGAAATTGGCTTTAAGTGGGGGAAGAGCATAGAACGGCAAATTACTGGGATGGCAAATGCAATGCGAACAGAAAAAATAATAATGCTTAAAAAATAATCTAATCGATTTTAAACTAATGCTCTCCCATCAGTGCCTTTTGGAATCCTTGGTACATCATAACTTATTTCATCATGCTCAACGGCGATAACTGCTAAATATCCATCTTCAATTGATAACGATTTCCATAGTAAGAAATATGGCTCAAGTTCACGATAATTCCCAACCCTATCAGTAAGATATTGATACATCTCTCTTGTTGGTAGAATTAGAATTCCACCAATAAGTAAATTTTTTAAAATGCCAATAGACATCTTATTTAATGCTCTATGACTCGATGAGATATTACCAGTTTCCCACTCTACTGCAAAATATTTATTATTCAGTTTAAAAGTAGCATCTATTGGTCCAGGTCTATATACGGTGGCTATATCTAATTTTGTTTCCAATTTCCATCCAAATTTTTCTAAGTATTTTATAAAAACATGTTTTATTGGTTTTACTCCGTTCCCTTCACCGCGCTTCTTTCCTGATTGTGGATATAAAGTAAATGAACCAGACCCAGGTGGCCATTCAACCGATTGAATTGAATCTTTTATTTGATTCATTATAAGTGAAAATTCGTTACTAGAAGGGAATTGTCCTTCTTTAATTAATACATGGATTTTTTTTATTTTCATTTTTATCACTATTTCATAAATTCATTCATTGATTATGTTCCTCAAATTTCAGTAGTAATTCAGAAGTTTTCAAGTTTAATGCTCGTGAAATCCGCAAAATAGTTGATAATGATGGACTTTTTTTTCCATTTTCAATTTGACTAAGATAGGAACGATCCAATCCTGTTCGGTCCGACAATTCCTCTTGGGAAATTCCCTGTTGATTTCGAATTTCTTTTATTATTTTTCCAAAGATTTCTTCTGGTTTCATCTTAGGCCATCCATTTTAATCGTACATATATTAACAAGATTAATCTTTCGTAGACTATAGTCAACAGACTAAGGAATTCACAAATTTTAGTAATTTATCCAAACAATATAAAAAAAACCTGCCATCAAGTTTTAAGAACTTTTATATATTTTCAATTCATATCTTTATAATATGGCACGATTAAAATATGGTATTTGCTCAGGCCATGTCGATAAATATGGGAAAATTAAGACAGGAAAAGCCTTAGGTATATATGGGGAAGGGATGGTTTATCGTGAAAAAATTGAAGAAGATATTATCCCTTTTGTTGTAAAAAGGGAGAAAGACTTTCCAATTATTATTTACAGTTATTATTCTGAACCCCAACCATCAAAGACTGGACTTGATATTATTATGAGTAAAAAAGGTGTGCGATTTAAGCCTAATCGACAAAAGCCAGGTTCCAAATCATATGATTGGTATATTGATGAAAATAAAAAAGTTTTTCAGATAAGAAATTTGGTAATTCAAAAAAAATGAATAACTACTGTACATATTTAATCTTCCATTATATGATTTTTTAATCTCCATCCCTCCTCTGCGTCTCAATGTATTTCTCAACAACCTCGAACCCTTGTCCAACTGACCCATGATAATTTGAGGGAGCCCAGAGATGCTTTTTAACCTGCCTCTGAAGCTCAGGAAACTCCCTCCGCAGCAATCTCGAAGAAACACCCTTGAATTTCATAGCAATGTAACTTGTAGAGAGCTTGGGTGGATAAGCATAGAATATGTGAACATGGTCGAGATTAACCGCCATCCTACGGATCTTGATATTCAAGTCCTTGGCAACAGAGCGAATGATTTCTTCGCACCTATCAGCAATCCCAGGAGTCAAAAGTGGTCTCCGATATTTGGTGCAGAATACCAGGTGATCAGTCTGAAGAGACACCGAATGACGGTCGTGGCGCAGGCCATAGCGAACTTTTCTTGGACGATTTTCGGATTTCATGGAGGTATTATCAACCTGAATATAATACCTGACAGTGCGGGGTGGGTGAAACTCACTCAGCCACAAAAATAGGTTAGCTTTAGTTTTGGTTAGATTAAAAATAGGAAAACCAAGAAATTGGTTAATCTGGGTGGACTGATATTAGCCCACCCTTTCCCCTTTTTACTTTTCTTTTTTGCTAGAGCCTTTGTATTCTGGGTTGTTGGGATTCAACTGACCAGACCTGTTGTCATGCGATGCTTGAGATGCTGGATTATTTGGGTTCATCGCATTAGAACGTTGGTCATTCGGGCTTGGTCCCTTTCCACCTTTTCCTTTTCCCATGGCTATCACCTCAAATAACTAATGGGTTTTTTCGTATTTAAAACCACCTTATTTGTTATAGGTTTCAAATTGAAGTTTCACCCCACTCCCCGCTGGCACGGTTTTATATCACCTAGCGATGTGTGCCACTGACATGAAATCCAGAGTCCAAGAATTTTTATCTGTCTCCGGTCTAACGGCCGGAACGGTGTCTCGAATCCTGGCTTCGGATATAGCGGATGACCTTGTGCATCTCATTGCCGACTGAGACATGCATGGCCTTGGGCATCCAGAGCGCCTTTGGGCACTTTTTCACCAGGATGGGGAACTCCCGCCGAAGCTGACGGGAGGATATTCCCTTGATTTTGTTGACAATCTTGGATGGTGATAGGGTTGGTGGGAAGCCGAAGAGGAGGTGGACGTGGTTCGGTTGGATGTTGATCTCGATGACTTCGCAATTGAGGTCTAAGAGGACATCTTGGATGATTTGTTTGGCTCTAGACCGAATTTTACCTTTTAACATCGGTCTGTTGTATTTCGTGTGAAATACTATATGGTCGAATAACAACTTGCCTTGCTTCTTGTTCCTGTTCGATACGGTTTTGGATTTCATGGTTTTGTATGTATGGAGCAGGGTTTTGGGATAATACTTTCTATGGAATGGATAGATTTACCTGAAAAGTGCGATTTTTACCTGAAAGACAAAACCGAGAACGGAAAGAAGCTAAGGTTTTATATAACCATATTTTTTCTAAAATACGCAACGCTACCTTTATGTATATTCAATCCATACTGTTGTTTATACGATATGAGGTGGTTGCAATGAAAGGAATGTTTCTAAGAGTAGGTATTGACACAGGAAGTGGAAATAATGCTTTGAGTCCGATATTTGAAGATGGTACCTTTGAATATATACCAATCCCAGAAGGTTCCCCCTCTAGGGAACAAAGAACATACGGGACTGAAAAAAGTAAGAACAAGCTTGGGAAGAAGCTTGGATATAAGGTATATTCCGATTTTGTCCCGCCAAGTCTGAAAGAGGATAAGATACACTTCGACCCCGAATTTGATACATACACCTATGGTGATCCAACAAAAAATAAACCCGCCTCTTTACTGAGGTTAAATAAGGACGATTATCTCTTCTTCTATGCAGGCTTGAAACCTTGTGAAACTCGGAAATATAAACGAGGTAACTATCTTATAGGTTATTTTAAGGTAAAAAAGGTAATTAAGTTTTCTAACCTCAACAGAACCGAATTAAAAGAAGCAAAAAAACTATGCTCCAACAACGCTCATATCAAGAGAAAAGATAACGAGTTTGACTCGTTAGTAATAGTAAAGGGACATAATAATAGCTCTTCATTGCTACACCAAGCAATACTAATCAGTAGAAAGGTTAATAATCACTATTACTTCCTTCCTAAATTTTCAAATTTATTGGAAAATAAACCCAAAAGAAATGAACCTCCTAGATCTTGTCAAAGAGCTGTTGCTCAGCAGTTAACGGAGAAAGGAACAGAGAAAATACTGTCAATTATTGATATCTAGTTACACGGATTCTAATAAAAAGATGAATGATATAAGACAATCCCCTCCTTCTAAAGAGCGTGCCGAGCATGTTGGGGATGGCGCCAGCGCAGGCACAAGACGGTGTGGGGAGGATGAAGGCAAGTGCGAAGGACGCAGGCCTCCGTGGAAGCTCCGCCCGAGGGAGCGCATAAATAAATCAGGCGAGCGAGGGTTGTGAGGCCTAAAGCCGAGCAATTCTTAGCGGTTGTTAGCAATTAACAACGAAGCGCAGAAAGGAGTGGCAAAACCTTTATCCTCGTAGAGAGATAATGGTTTTAGGGGCGAACGAGCAGGTGAATAAAGCAATAGCTGAGTAAGCCAGCACAGTGAGCGGACGGGGCTTGAAATGGCATGTCGGCATATACAAACGCCATTTCCGAGGCCTGCGTCCGTTTAAAAGAAAAAGGAGGGGATTGTCGGTAGAAATTTAGTTTGGTAACTGTCTTTAAATGATAGCTTATAAGAGGATGATATATTGCCAAATTGGTTAGTTAGATTGAAAGGTGAAAAATTTGATTTGGAGGAACTTCCATCACTGTTAAATTCTCCAGAACTAAACATTATAGAAGATAATGGTTCTTTCTATTTGATATCATCAAACTTTAACTCGCTTAAATTAGCAAAAGACGTACGAAAACAAGCAGTTGCAATCATTGAGATATTGAACGGAGCAATAAAATTACTAAATAACAATTTTCAAGGCATCACAGAAGATGATGTAATTCTTATTAAAGCAGATGGAAAATATCAGCACCACGTCAATCTTAAAGGCCAACTTACATTTCGATCTAAAGTGAAAGCAAATTCAACAATATATAAATCAAATGGTAAGAAGCAAATAACTAAACAACCAAATAATATCGAGTCTTGGTATAATCTTGCTATGAAAGATAAAGATGTTGCAGATGCACTTCATTTTTATAGAAAGGACTCATGGGTTAGTCTTTATAAAGTATATGAAATCATTAGAGATGATGTAGGGAGTAAAATTACTAAGGGTGGTTGGGTTACAGAAACGCAAATAAGACTATTTAAACAAACCGCTCAAAGTAGATTTGCTCTTGGTGATAATGCTCGTCATGCAGCTAAAAAATATACCTCTCCTGAACAACCCATGTCCGTTAATGATGCTAGGTTATTAATTAAAGGTGTTCTTTTAAATTGGATTCGTTCAAAATCATAATAACTTCATTATGAACAAAACGTTACCCCATTACTCTCCATCTCTTCTCTGCGTCTCAATATACTTCTCAACAACCTCAAACCCCTGTCCAACCGAACCGTGGTAATTTGAGGGGGCCCAGAGATGGTCTCTCACCTGTTTCTTGAGCTCGGGGAATTCCTTCCGAAGCAGGTATGAGGATGTCCCTTTGAACTGCATAGCGATTTTACTGGGCGAAAGCTTCGGCGGATATTTGAAGAAGATATGGACGTGTTCTGGATTCACAGCCATCCGAATTATCTGCACATCATGCTCTCGGAATAAATGCTTTTTGGGGGCAGGTAGTGACATCAGCCATAGCCATTCGTTCGCCAGCGAGAGGACAAGTCCCTTTTACGTCATCGATCGGAGTGTACTCCCTGCATTCAGAGCAGTGTTTGGTTCTCAAAGCTTCTTTTGTTACATCAATGCCTTTCTCCCCTACCTTAACACCCAATTTAACGGCATCCTTTCCCAGCTTTTTAGCGTCGTCGAGAATTCCCATAGTATCAATCCAAAGGATCTATATAAGGAAAAGCACATAAAAATTTTTTGACTATAGCGAAGTGTCTGTCAACATGGGAAAATTGAAAAAACCTAGACAATCCCCTCCTTCGTAAAAGCGTGTCGAGGAAGAAGGAGGACGACTTCATTCTCGGATTTCGAAGAAATTCGAGAGCAAAGAGGGCGTAATCATTTCTTATTCATGTGAACAGAATATTGTGGTTTCAAAAGGAGATGCCGTAATCTAGATAGAGCGTTTTTAAGCACAACTATTTATAGGGCTATAACATTGGCATACTGCCCGTATGTTGGGAGTATTCTTTCACTAGGGGCAAAATAGGAGATAGAAATAATGTACCAAGATAGAGAAATGCACAAAGCAACTTGTGCGGAATGTAAACAAGAATGTGAAGTACCCTTTAAACCATCTGGAGACAGGCCAGTATACTGTAGGGATTGTTACCAGAAACGCAGACCCCCACGAAGAAATAGGTATTAGTTTTAGGAAATAGTACTCTTTTATTTCTTAAAGTTGTATTCTATAATTCGATTAGGTATCTATACACAGCCCTAGCTTTGGCTCTAAATCTCAGAATTTTAAAGGCGTGTAGGGGGAATATACAAAGAAGGGGGACGGCTTCACCGCATCGCAGGAATTTCATTTCTTCTAACAGAGGAAATTCGTGCGAGAGGAGGGAATGTAAATTTCCTCTGAAGGCACGCAACTGGTGTGGGGCGGATGAAGGCAAGGGCAAAGGACGCAGGCCTCCGTGGAAGCTCCGGCCGAGCGAGATCCCTGGGCGAGCGAGGTTTGCGACGAGAGTGGACATTAATATTCTCGGTGAAGTATAATTATGGAACCAGGAGCAATCGGTACACTGAAGGAGTGGCGCAAACCGTTTAAGTACAGAAACACATTAAAGGTTTGTAGGGATGGGGCTTAAAGGCGAGGCGAAGGCGAAAATAGCAAGGCAATGTGGCCGAAAAAATAATATATATAAGCTGTCAATAGCAGTATGGAAGTGTAAAAATGCACGAAATCAAGGAAGAAGCAATTCATCTTATAAAATCACTCCCAGATAATTGTTCATGGGACGATATCATTTACGAATTATATGTAAAGAAAAAAATTGAATTGGGGTTAGAAGCAGCAAAAGAGGGGCGAGTAATATCCCATGAGGATGTTAAAAAGAGGTTCGCTAAATGAGAAAGCTCATCTGGACCGAACCTGCCCTAAGCGATCTTCAAGCAATCTATGATTTTATAAGCAAGGATTCCGAATATTATGCCAGAATATTCATTGGTGAAATAATTGAATCTGCAGAGAAATTGACAGATTTTCCAGAGATAGGAAGAATTGTCCCAGAATATCAACAGGAGGATATTAGGGAAATATTGGTACAGAGTTATCGCGTAATTATATCAACTTGAACAAAAACAAATTCACATTTTGACGGTGATCCATGGAAGGCGAGATTTAACTAAACCAATGGAGCTTGATGAAAAAGAACAATAATAGGCCACATTGCTACTATAATTTTTAGAAATAATTTGCCCGGAGCATGGGGTTGGTGAAGCCAAGGGCCAGCGCAGGACGAGTAAATTGCTAAGCATTTTGCGAGCAAGTGCTCCGAAGGAGCATGCAGGCGAAAGGGTGGGAGTTATGAGCTGAGCCTGAGCCTCGCCTTCGATGCAAAAGCTGTATTTCAGCGATGCAAGCATCTATGGAAGCTCTAATATATTGTAAATATATTTTAATATTATTACATATTCCGTGATATTGGTAGTATAGAGTGTGTGTACCCATGAGTGAAAAGTTCATACCTTGGCCAGACTACGCGATTTGCCCAAATTGTGGTGAAAAAGTCGATGTTCCCAAACGGAGAAGATCTTTAAAAATGTCAGGCGAACATAGGTCTATAACATGTCCCGAATGTAATACACCAATAACTTATGTCGAACCAGGTCTCTTCGGAAATATGGTTGAATAGACCACATTTACTTCATAAAACCCAAAAATCTTATAAGTCCCCTGTTAATACCGCGCCAATGCCCATGATATCCATTCAAAACCTCCAAAAAAGGTTCGGAAGAAAGAAGGTTATAAGCAACTTGAGCCTGGAGGTTGGGAAAGGCGAATTTCTGGTAATGTTCGGGCCAAACGGTGCGGGAAAGACAACACTTATTAAGATTCTTTCCACTCTATCGAGGCCGACCGAAGGGAGGGTAGAGATTAACGGGCATGACCTTAAAGAGGAACCCCTCGAGGTCAGAAACAGCATAGGCGTTGTTTCCCACAATCCGTTTTTATACGATGATCTGACCCTAAAGGAGAACCTGGCCTTCTACGCGAAGATGTACGGGATAAGGAAGGATGAAAAAGCGATAAAGAGCCTGGCTAAGGAAGTGGGGCTTTTGCACAGGTTGAATGACAGAATCGGGGATTTCTCAAGGGGGATGAAGCAGCGCGCTTCGGTGGCAAGAGTGATCATTCACGATCCTCCAGTTCTCCTTTTAGACGAGCCGTACACAGGCCTGGATTACAAGGCTTGGGGTATGTTGACTGGGATGTTGGAGAAGTTCCATGAACAAGGAAAAACCATTTTCTTGATTACGCATAATGTGGAGCTTGGCCATAGACTAGGGGAGAGACTGGCGATATTGATCAACGGCCAGGCTGCCTTCGATTGTAAAAAGAAGGATATCACCCCGGATGAATTCAAGCAAAAATACCAGTACCTGATGGAGAATCAGAAATGATATCTCAAGCGCTGACCATAGCAAGGAAGGACATAAAAACCGAGTTCAGAACCAGGGAGATGATCAACCCTATGATCATTTTTTCGCTGGTGAGTATAATATCCTTCAAATTCGCGTCCATGTTCTATGAGTCAGAAGCATTGTCCGAGCCTTTAGATGTCGGGCCATGGGTCTCGCCTATACTTTGGGTCACCTTCAGCTGCTTGGGAATGTTCGCATTGCTCTCCTCCTTTTCCAAGGAAAAAAACAGCGGTTCCTTGGACGGTTTGCTTCTCTGCCCAGTGGACCGGTCCGCAATATACTTTGGCAAGGTCATATCCAACTTCCTTTTGATTCTCTTGGTGAACATCCTGTCCCTGATACTCTTTGCTGCGGTCTTTTCCTTCGACTATCAAGGTAACTTCATACCATTGTTCGGTGTAATAGTGTTTGGAACGTTTTGCCTCGTCATCGTAGGAACCTTGGTATCTGGCATATCCATAAACTCAAATTGTAGAAAGATCCTTTTACCCATTATATTGGTACCTGTAATATTATACACCGTTCTTTGGCCATCTATAATAGCCACCTCCAAGGCCTTGGAGGGCAGTATCATCGAAGCGATATCAGAGTTGAGGGTGATGGGAATGTTCGCCTTAATTTACATCGCCATCGTATATATGCTGTTCAATTATGTTGTAGAGGAATGACGATAACCATGTAATGTGATTTTTTCATGAATTCTTGATAAGATATATCTAATACGATATATATCAAACGAATATCGTTAATATCAATCCAGATTAATACAGCATTCCGTTAAAATAACAACGAAAAGATTATGTATGCTTAGATTCATAAAGCGCAAACGTTATCAACCAGATTAGCGCTAATCTGCATGTATGGATAGTGATTGGGCTTATTCCGTAATGTTAAAAAAAGGTGATATAGACAGATGAATAAAGGCGTGCTGGTTATAGGCGGTGGCATTGCAGGCGTGCAGGCTGCAATTGACCTGGCAAACGCCGGTGTTCAAACATTTTTGGTTGAAAAGTCTCCGTCATTGGGAGGCAAGATGGCACAGCTGGACAAAACATTTCCAACCAACGACTGCTCCATGTGCATTCTTTCACCTAAACTTGTTGAGGCAGGGAGACACCCGAAGATCAGGATACTGGCGAATTCCGAGGTTCTGGAGTGCAATGGAGAGGCAGGTAACTTCAAGGTCAAGGTTCTGAAGCATGCCCGTTTTGTTGACGAGGAAAAATGCACTGGTTGCGGAGCGTGCGCCGAGAAATGTCCCAAGAAGGTGCCAAGCGAGTTCGATAGGGGCATGACGAACAGAAAGGCCATATACATACCCTTTCCGCAGGCCGTGCCTTTGAAGTACACAATTGACAAGGCGAATTGTATCTATTTTGAGAAGGGCAAATGCAGGGTCTGTGAGAAGACATGCACCCGAGGAGCGATAGATTTCGAGCAAACGGATGAGGAAATAGAACTTGATGTGGGTTCGATAATAGTGGCAACAGGGTATGAATTCCTTTCGCCCTCTGCGGTGCCGGAATACAAGCATGGTCAATATGATAACATCATCTCTTCCATAGAGTTCGAGAGATTGATGAGTGCCTCAGGACCGACCCAGGGGAAGATACTGCGCCCTTCAGACGGCAAACCACCAAAGAGCGTGGTCTTTATTCAGTGTGTTGGCTCAAGGGATGTTCGTGCATGCAAGTACTGCTCGGCGGTATGTTGCATGCATTCCATAAAAGAGGCTATGATAGCCAAGGAACATGATCCAGATATAGAGGAGATGCACATACTTTACATGGATATAAGAGCCTACGGCAAGCACTTTGAGAGCTACTATCTAAGGGCAAAAGATGATATCAATATCGATTTTGTAAAGGGCAGACCTGCGGAAATTTTTGAAGATTCAGATACCCATGATATCTACGTAAGGGTCGGTGATATAATAAGAGAGGAGATGAAGGAGATCAGGGGAGATTTGGTGGTTCTCTCCACCACCATAGTCCCAAATAAGGGCAATGAGTCGCTGGCTGAGATTCTTGGCATAGAACTGGGCGAATACGGCTTTTTCAGGGAGAGGCACATCAACGCCCTGCCCATCGATTCCACAAAACCAGGCATATTCATCGCTGGTTGTGCCCTCGGCCCAAAAGACATACCTGACAGTGTGGCTGAAGCAAGCGGTGCTGCCGCGAGAGCGTTGTTATGGGTAAAGGATGAGCTCCAAAAGGAGGCAGGGGAGGAAGAGGTGATAACACAGGAGGAAGATATGGAGCTCGGGGAGCCCAGGATAGGTGTTTTTATCTGTCACTGCGGCATCAATATAGGCGGTATCGTGGATGTGCCAAAGGTTGTTGAGCACGCAAAAACCCTACCAAATGTTGTTTATGCCGAGGATAATCTCTACTCTTGCTCCGAAGATTCCCAAACCCACATAGGTAACATGATCAAAGAAAAGAACCTCAACAGGGTTGTCATTGCCTCCTGCACGCCAAAAACCCATGAGCCGATATTCAGGGATACATGCGAAAAAGCAGGACTGAACCCCTTCCTATTTGAGATGGCGAACATTCGCGATCAATGCTCCTGGGTACATATGCACGAGCCTGAAAAGGCAACGGAGAAAGCAAGGGACCTTGTGAGCATGGCCGTTGCAAAGACCGCGTATCTCAAACCCCTTTACCCGAAGAGCATAGAAATCGAAAAGAGTGCACTGGTGGTTGGAGGGGGTATCGCCGGGATGCGGGCCGCAATCGACCTTGCGAATATAGGTTTTAATGTGAACCTTGTGGAGAAGGCCGCTTATCTGGGCGGGAGGGTGGCGCAGTTGGGAGAGGTCTTCCCAGAAAGCCAAATGTCCTATTCAATACTGGACAGGATGTACGGGGCCATAATGAGAAGACCGAACATCAAAGTCCACCTGAAATCGGAGGTCACGAGGGTTGAAGGCTACCTAGGTAATTTCGAGGTGGAGATAACTCAGAGAGCGAGAGGGATAGACATCGATAAATGCGATGCCTGCGGCAGGTGTGAAGATGTATGTCCTGTTGAATCCCATTATCTATTTGACAGGAGATTATCCACCCGAAAGGCAGTCTACATGCACCCCAATTCCTGGCCCAAAGCCTACAACATAGTGGTCAAAGATTGTACCAAGTGCGGAAAATGTGTGGACGCGTGTCCCACAGGCGCCATCACCAAGGAATCAATAGAATATCTGGATAACGATTTTAAGCGATTCAAGGCTGGCACCGTGGTTCTAGCAATCGGAGCCGATGTTTACGACCCTCAGGGCGATTACGGTTATGAGGACAGTCCTGACAATCTAGAAGCCATTACGTTGATCAGTAATATCGGTCTCGAGAGGCTCTTAAATCCTGAGGGGCCCACAAAGGGCGAGGTTGTCTTGAACAATAGACAGCCGAAAAGCATAGCGTTCATCATGTGCGTCGGCTCCCGAGATCCTCTATGCGAGGGACTGTTCGATCGCAAGGGCACTGAAGGTATAGGCGATTGCTCCAGGTACTGCTGCAAATCCACCATGAAACAGGCGATTCTGCTGAGCAAGATGGGTATCGATGTATCGATTTTGTACAGGGACATTAGAACCTACGGCAAGGGCGGGGAGGAGATGTACAGGAAGGCCTGCGAGATGGGTGTGCAGTTCATCAAATACGAATTTGAGAACAAGCCGAAGGTTGAGGATTTGAAGGGTAAGGCAAAGATACATGTTTTCGATGAGCTGTTAGGGGAGGAATTGGAACTTCATGTTGACAACGTAATTTTGGTACTCGGTATGGTGGCAAGACATCCTGATACACACGATTTGCTGCAGAATTTCAAGGTGCCGCAGTGCGGTAGCGGTTTCTGCATGGAAAAACACATTAAGCTGGCACCCATCGAGGCGAATGTTGAAGGCATCTATCTGGCAGGGTGTCTGCAGAGCCCGAAGAATATCGCGGAGTCCTTAGTTCAGGGCAGTGGAGCTGCAATGAAAGCTGCTATACCCATGCTAAGAGGTTTTGCTGAAAATGAACCGATCACATCCAGAATAGACGAAGAAAGGTGCATCGGCTGTAAAACTTGCGAGCAGGTCTGTCCGTACGGGGCCATCAGACCTGTTGAGGGAAAGAAGGTTATGATGGTCATGGAGGCATTATGCAAGGGGTGCGGCTCATGTGCCGCTGCATGCCCTGAGCGCGCCATAACCATGAACCATTACACCACCGAGCAGCTGATCGCCCAAGGTCTACCCTTACTATACGAGGAGGTCAAATGAACGACGATTTTGACCCTAAGATCATAGGTTATCTATGTAATTGGTGTTGCTATGCCGGTGCGGACTTGGCTGGCGCGAGCAGAATCCAATATCCACATAACATCAGAATCATAAGGGTCATGTGCAGCTCGAGAATCGAGCCTTCCATAATACTTGAGATGTTCATCCAGGGCATTGACGGAGTGTTTGTTGGAGGATGTCATCCCGGGGACTGTCATTACATAGAGGGGAATTATCACGCCGTTCATAAGATTGAATTGACGAAGAAATTAATGGAAAGGGTGGGATTGAATCCTGAGAGGCTGAGATTGGAATGGGTGAGCGCGTCGGAGGCTGTAAGATTCGCAGAGATCATGAAGGAGATGCCCTCAAGGATCAAAGAATTGGGTCCAAACCCGGTCTCAGGCGAATCGCCAAATCTCGAAATACTGGGGCAACTGTTTATAGCAAGAAACGCTGCAAACGATTTCAGGATGCGGCTTCTCGTGGGGAAAGCGCATATTCTGACAGAGAAGGGGAATGCATATAACAAGAAGATCGAGGAGGAGCGATTCAATGATGTATTGGATGAGATCATTGAAGAGGAGATGCTCAGACATAATATCCTGCATTCATTGATGAGGAAATCCAGTTCGGTTAAGGAAATTGCGGAGGATATCAAAACCCCATCAAAGGAGGTGCTCGAGCAACTGGTTGTGCTTCGAGATAGAGGATTGATCGGGCTTGAAAGGATCGAGGGTTCATCTCCTATTTACAATTACATGCATAAGGATTGATGAGAGGAGCAGAGAATGAACGAAAGTAGTGGCGGGAAGGAATTGAATGGTAAAGAGATAGACGCTGTAAAGGATATCCGCAATTCTTGGAGAAGAAAATATAAAATCTCCACGTTGCCAGCCTGGGCTCAGGTTCAAAATAGAATCATTCAGCAGTGCAAGGAAAATCTCCCGGATGTGGATGAGGAGACCAAGAAAAAAATCACGAGGGAACTTCTCCTCACTCTAAGATGCCACAGCTGTGAAAGGGCTAGAAGTGATGCGTGTCATTTCTCCGTGTGCATTCGGGGTTTGCTCTCGGGAAAGGGGGAGGTGCAATGAGCGGTGAGGAGAGCATGTCAACCGAGGAGGTGGTTCCAGGGCAGCATAGCCAAATTGAACCAAAAGCCGCTTCGAAAAAGGCAGGAGCTGTTCTTGTTATCGGCGGTGGGATCAGCGGTATGCAGTCCGCATTGGATCTGGCCGACTCAGGTTTCAAGGTCTATGTTCTTGATAACAGTCCGAGTATCGGTGGAGCCATGTCCCAGCTTGACAAAACCTTTCCCACGAACGACTGCGCCATGTGTATAATGGCTCCAAAGCTCGTGGAGACAGGAAGACACCATAACATCCAGCTCATCACGAATGCTGATTTGGAAAGTGTGGAAGGGCAGGCAGGAAACTTCGAGGTCACCATAACCAAGAGGCCGAGATACGTGGACGAGAGCAGATGCACTGGTTGTGGAATATGTACACAGCGGTGTCCCATCGAGGTGAAGGACGAATACAATAAAGGGTTGAAGAAAAGGAAGGCCATTCATGTAAAATACCCCCAGGCTGTGCCGCCTGTTCACTGCATAGACCAGGAGATATGCATCGGCTGCGGGGTTTGCGAGACCCAGTGCGAGGCAGAGGCAATCAGATATTCACAGGATGTTGAGCGCCTGGAGATAGAAGTCGGTTCGATCATCTTATCACCCGGGTTCGAGGAGTTCGATGTATCCTCCAAACGCAAAGAATACGGCTACGGAAGTTATCCGAACGTGATCACAAGCCTTCAAATGGAGCGCATGCTGAGCGCAACAGGGCCATTCAATGGGTTGGTGTTACGACCTTCAGACGGTGAGATACCAAAGAGCGTGGCTTTCATACAATGTGTGGGCTCCAGGGACAGAACCTCGGGGAATCCCTATTGTTCCTCTGTGTGCTGCATGTTCGCGATAAAGGAGGCCGTGATAGCGCAGGAGCACACCCCGGGCTTGAAGGCAACCATATTCTTCATGGATATGCGTGCCTTTGGAAAGGAATTCGACGATTACTACATCAGAGCCGAAGAGGAGCACGGTGTCAGATTCGTAAAGAACAACAGGATATCCGGGGTTAAACAGGATGAGGGAACGAACAATCTGATACTGCCCTATGTGGAAGGAGGCGAATTAAAGGAGGAAGAGTTCGAGTTGGTCGTGCTGTCTGTGGGCATGAATGCGCCCAAAACTGCAAAGCTGCTCAGCGAGAAACTTGGGGTGGAGTTGAATGAGTTCGATTTCTGCAAGACGAGCGTACTATTACCTCTCGAAACAAGTGGGGATGGCATTTACGCCAGTGGTGCTTTCTCCTCACCAAAGGATATCCCTGATTCTGTGGCGCAAGCAAGCGGGGCAGCCGCCGCAGCCTCAGGCATTATTGCAGAAGAGCGGGATACATTGGTTGAGGTGAAAGAGTACCCTGAGGAAAAGGATTTGGCTGGAGAGGAGCCTCGCATCGGCGTATTCATTTGCCACTGCGGCATCAACATCGGTGGTGTCGTGAGTGTGCCTGAGGTCGTGGATTACGTTAAAACCCTGCCCAATGTAGTTTATGCTGAGGACAACCTCTACACCTGCTCGCAGGACACGCAACAAAAAATCAAATCCAAAATTGAAGAACAGTCCCTCAATCGCGTGGTGGTGGCGAGCTGTACACCAAGAACCCACGAGCCTTTGTTTCAGAATACAGTCAGAGAGGCAGGGTTGAATCTCTACTTTTTTGAGATGGCGAACATCCGTGATCAGTGCTCTTGGGTGCACATGGACGAGCCCGAAAAGGCGACCCAGAAAGCAAAGGATTTGGTTAGAATGGCAGTGGCCAAGGCAAGGTTGCTGGAACCTCTGCATAAGGTGGCGATTCCGATTGAGCAATCCGGCCTTGTCATTGGAGGCGGCGTATCAGGTATGATCGCTGCCCTGGGATTGGCTGAGCACGGGTTTGAAGCACATGTCGTTGAAAAGGAGTCAGAGCTCGGAGGAAACCTTAAACGCCTACATTTCATGCTCACTGGAGAAAATCTCCAGGATTTTCTAAAGGATGTTATTGAGAACGTAAATTCCAACGAAAGGATACATGTTTATACCAACGCGGAGATAAAGCAAATAGAAGGCAGCGTTGGAAATTTTAAAACGACGATAACCGCCAATGGCGAGGATAAGGAATTAGAACATGGGGTCGTGATAGTGGCAACTGGGGGTATCGATTACAAGCCTGAGGAGTACCTCTATGGACAGGATGAAAGGGTGATAACACAGCTGGATTTTGAGGAGATGCTGGCCAAAGGGGAAACAAACGCCAAAACCGTGGTTATGATACAATGCGTCGGGAGTAGGACATCTGAACGAACGTACTGCAGCAGGGTTTGCTGCTCAGAGGCCGTTAAAAACGCGTTGAAGATGAAGGAACTCAACCCGGATGCGAATATCCATATTCTGTATAAAGATATGAGGACATACGGGTTTAGAGAGATATTCTATGAGGAGGCGGCCAGAAAGGGCATAATCTTCACAAGGTACTATGATGAATCCAAGCCTGAGGTGGATAACAAGGGTAACACCCTCAGGGTATCTGTAATGGATCATTTCATAGGCGAGAAAATTGGCATACATCCGGATTTGATCGTTTTGAGCACAGCAACGATCCCCAGCCCTGACAATGTAAAAATCGCCAAGATGTTGAAGGTCCCTTTGAGCAAGGATGGTTTTTTCCTGGAGGCACACATGAAGCTTCGTCCTGTAGACTTCGCTACTGAGGGAATATTCCTTTGCGGTCTTGCCCATTCCCCAAAATTCCTGGAGGAATGCATATCGCAGGCGAAGGGCACGGTATCCAGAGCTGCAACGATACTTTCTAAAAGCCTCTTTGAGGCCAACGCGGTTATCTCCGTTGTTGACGAAAGCAAATGCAGAGGGTGCGGAGAGTGCGTTGAGGTCTGTGAATTCGGTGCACCGGAGCTGGTTCAGGATGAGAATGGGAGGTACCATTCGAAGATCAATGAAGCGCTTTGCAAAGGATGCGGTGCTTGTGCTGCCAACTGCTGCAACAACGCCATAATAACCAAGCATTTCAAGAACGAGCAGATAGTAACGATGATCGAAAGCGCTGTTGAAGGTAGGGGGATCGGGGAAGCAAAGGAAGAGTTCGAACCCTTTATATTGGCATTCTGTTGCAATTGGTGCTCATACGCAGGAGCAGATTTGGCTGGGGTGAGTAGATTCCAATATCCACCGAATGTCAGGATAATAAGGGTTATGTGCTCGGGAAGGATAGCCCCATCATTTATATTGAATGCGTTGCATAACGGCGTTGACGGTGTGTTGGTTGCAGGCTGCCATATCGGCGATTGCCATTATATCTCCGGCAACGAGAAGGCTGAGAAAAGAGTGGAAAATACAAAAGAGCTTTTAAAGATGTTGGGTATGGATGAAAAGCGGCTTAGGTTGGAATGGATATCAGCGTCGGAAGGCAAAAGATTCGCCGAGGTAATGACCGAGTTCGTGAATGAGATTAAGGATCTGGGCCCGAGCCCCATGAAACCAATAAATCAACCCGCTGGGGAGACGATAGAGGAGAGGATTGAATGTCCGCAATAGATGATATGATAGATAATACCGGCGCATACGATTGCGTTGAGTGCGGTAAATGCACGACAGTATGTCCTGTGGCCAAATTGGATCCGGAATTTGCCCCAAGAGTGATAGTGGTAAAGGCATTGGAGGGAGTTGAAGGAGGACTTGCCCAGAACATGGACATATGGCGGTGCACGACCTGTGGTATTTGCAGCAGCATGTGTCCTTACAAAGTGGATTATACGGAGTTCATCAGAGGTTTGAGGGTCGAAGCTGTGCTGGATGGGTTCGAGCCCACATGCTCACAAGGTGGATTGATGCAGACCATAGCCAAGATCATGAGCCATCAGCTGCCGCAAAACAGATTGAGCTGGGTCACCGATGATTTAAAGATTGCAGAAAAAGGTGATGTGTACTATTTCTCTGGTTGTCAGGCATATCTCGACAAGATCTTTGAGGAGAGGAATGCAGGCATTCTCGACATAGCGAGAAACAGCATAAGGATGTTGAACAAGGCAGGTATCACACCAGCCATGAGCAAGAACGAGGTATGCTGCGGTCATGACCTCAATTGGACCGGGGATGAGAAAACCATGGAGAAACTCATGGATATCAATATTCAGGCCATAAAGGATTCGGGTGCAAAGGAGGTGGTATTTTCATGTCCGGAAGGGATGCGAACCTTCGATTTCGATTATAAGGACATCGCAGGTGATTTGGATTTCGAGCTGGTGTATATAACGGACTATTTGATGGATTTGGTAGACGATGGAAAACTCGAGTTTAAGAGCAACGGCAAGGAGAAAGTTACCTATCATGACCCATGCAGGCTTGGAAGGCATCTGGAGATCTATGACAGTCCAAGGGAGCTAATTGAGGCTGCCGGCTTCGAGCTGGTGGAGATGGAGAACATCCGGGATAAGAGCGCATGCTGCGGTGTGAACGCCTTCGCCACCTGCGAGGCGCTTTCCAAAACGATGCAGATCAATCGATTGATGGAGGCTAAGGATACCGGGGCTGAAAAACTTCTGACAACGTGCCCTAAATGTTTGATACACTTCAGCTGCGCTGTTTGGAAGGAGATACCCGTGGAGAAGGAGAAGGTGGACATCCCGTTGGGCGATTTGATTTCAGCTGTGGCTGAGAGGGTGAAGTAAGGGCAAATTAAATGAATACAACTCGATATATACCCTTAGATTCGACCCAATAAACGCCGTCAACTTGGAGGGTTTGCAGTGGTCTCATCCCAGGAAGACAGAAAGAAAATTGGTGTTTACATCTGCACATGCCATGGCGATATCACCGACAAAATCGACTTCGATGAGATCATAACCTTTGCCCAGCAATTGCCCGGTGTAAAAAGCGTAAAAAAGCATGATTCACTCTGCTCGATCCAAGGTCAAAAATTCCTGTTGGATGAATGCAAGGAGGGCGATTTTGATGCTGTTGTGGTGGCTGCGTGCACCCCCAAGATATACGAATCCACGATCAATAGGGGTGTTATAGAAGGGGGTCTTAATAAGTATCAATACGAGCAGGCCAACATCAGAGAACAGTGTGCCTGGATACATGAGGATTCTGCAGAGGCCACTCAAAAAGCGAAACGCATAATAGCCGGTTCGGTGGCAAGGGCAAATTATCTTGAACCTCTTGAAGATACCCAGGTAGAAATAACCCCTGCGGCCTTGGTGATAGGGGGAGGTGTTGCAGGCATGCAAGCTTCCCTAGACATAGCCAATGCAGGCTTTCAGGTATATCTCGTTGAAAAAACCGATAAACTGGGTGGCAGGGCATATGAACTGAGCATGACGTTTCCAACGCATAACTGCGGAATATGCTGCATTCAATCCTGTAAAAATTGCGTTTTAACCCCAAAGATAGAGGATGTAAACCAACATGATAAAATCGAGATATTCCTTTCCTCGGAAGTTGAAGAGATTACTGGAGGGTTAGGAAATCGCAGAGTGAAAATAAAAACACCTGAAGGGGTAAAGGAAACGGATGTTGGTACCATGGTGATCGCCACCGGCTCCAAGATTTTCGACCCATCAGAACTTCCTGAGTACGGCTACGAGAATAAGGATGTGATCACAACCATCGAGCTTGAAAAGTTGATCATAGCCCAGAGGGACAAGGGTGGAGAACTTCGCCGCCCCTCGGATGGGAAGATACCTAAGACCGTGAATTTCATTCAATGCGTTGGTTCGAGGGATGTGAACAAGGCGAATGCATACTGCTCTCTGGTGTGTTGCACATATGCATTGGGCCAGGCTATGGAAATTAAAAAACGATACCCAGACACCGATGTCTATATCCATTACATGGATTTGAGAGGGCCTTACAGGGGGTTCGAGGAGTTCTACGAGGAGACAAAAAAGGCAGGTGTGAACTTCGTTAGAGGTCGCGTGTCGGAAGTGTTTGAGAGGGATGGCAAGATCATTCTGAGATGCGAGGATGTTGATGTAGGTGCGCCTTTGGAGATTGAGAGTGATCTAGTGGTTTTGTCGGTGGGGCAGGAGGCAAGAGCCGAAACCACGAAATTGGCTGAAGCGCTCCATTTGCCCTTGGACATAGATGGATTCATAAAGTACTTGAACCCCATGCTCACGCCTGAGGAGCGGGGAGGGATATTTATCGCGGGCTGTGCCCAGGGACCAAAGGGAATCAGGTATTCCATAGAGGATGCCAGGCTCTCTGCTGCCAACGCCATTAAACTGCTTGAAAAAGGTTTCGCCTATACCGGCGGCGGCGTAGCTGTGGTGGACGAAAGCAAATGCGTTGGCTGTGGAAAGTGTGCCGAGAACTGCGAATTCGGAGCTGCGCAACTGATCGTCAAGGACGGGAGGAAAGTATCGTTTGTGGATCCCGTGCTCTGTCAGGGGGATGGAAAATGCTCTGCAGGATGCTGTAATAAGGCCATATCGATTAGACACTTCACAACGGAGCAGATATTACCTATGATCAAAGCGATCCTTGAATGTGAGGTGAGCGGGTGAACATCGCTTCTTGGGGGTGGGATAATGCCTGACTTTGAACCGAAGATATTGGTCTTCTCATGCAACTGGTGCTCCTATACATCCGCAGATTTGGCAGGTATCAACAGGTACAAATACCCGCACAATGTCACTATAATTAGGTTCATGTGCTCCGGCAGGATCGAGCCCGAATTCATCATGAAGGCCTTTGAGTACGGGGCCGACGGGGTTATAGTAACCGGATGTAAACTTGATGATTGTCATTATATTTCCGGCAATTACAGGGCAAAAGAACATATCGAAACTACGCAACATCTCCTTGATATGATAGGCTTGGGAGCCGAGAGGTTGGGGGCTGAATGGCTCAGCGCCGCGGAGGGGGAGAAATTCGCCAAAACCATGAATGAATTCGTGGAGCGAATAAAGTTTCTAGGTCCTAACCCGATGAGACTTGGGAAGAGATTGAAAGAGGGTTAGCATCCGCGAATTTTGTGAAATTAAGGCGGGTAAAAAAACGTAACAACCCGGTGGGGAATAATGAGGGAAAGCGAGGTTAACGGCACATCTGAATCCATTAAAACATTCAAGGACTTAGTAAAAGAGGTTCATGAACCGGGATTATGTGGCTCGTGCGGTGGTTGCGTTTCATTTTGCTCGGCTGGAGAGTTGATGGCCATTGGCCTTGGCGATGATGGAAGGCCCAAATATATCGATGAGGATAACTGTCTCGAGTGCGGCATATGCTATTTGATATGTCCGCAGATAGATGTTTTGGATCAGGAAATCAAAGATATTTTTGATTGGGAGGCACCGATAGGGCGGTTCAAAAGGGTCGTTTCTGCAAGAAGCACGAACCCTGAGATTCTGGAGGTGTGCACGGATGGGGGAGTGGTAACAGCGATTCTCCATTGTCTGTTGGAAAAAAGAATGATCGACGGTGCAGTGGTCTCAAAGAAGACCTCACAATTTGGGAGAGAACCCATGATCGCCGCCGCTTACGAGGAAATTCTCGCGGCAACAGGTTCAAGATTCACTGGGTCCAGCGGTGTGGAGGAGTTGGGTAGGTTCTCCACATATTCCCCAACTATGTTCGCAATAAAGGAAGTAAAAAATATGGACTTGATAAGGATCGCAGTTGTGGGCACTCCATGTCAGGTACACACCCTCAGAAAGATGCAGAGCCTCAGCGTTGTTCCTTCACATGTGGTAAAATTCGTTCTCGGGCTCTTCTGTGCAGAGAATTTTTCCTTCGATGCCTCGAAAAGAGAGGATGTTGAGAAGGTGTTAGGTGTTAATTTGGATGATATCGAAAAAATGAATTTGAGGGAGAATTTCATCATCATGCTCAAAGACGGAGAGACGAGACACATCTCTTTGGAAAAAATGAACGAATTCGTTCGCCTAGCCTGCCTTGCATGCACGGATTATTCCAACGACTTTGCGGACATCTCCTTTGGAGGTCTCGGTTCGCCAGAAGGATGGACAACTTTGGTAATCAGGACTGATGTCGGAGAGGCGATCTACTCGGAAGCAATTCGTCATGGTTACATAGAAGAACTCGATGATCGTGAAGAGGGCACACATGTTGATCTAGCAACAAGGCTCGATAAACTGATAGAATTCGCCGAAAGAAAGAGAAGGAGGGGAATGGATACTCTTAACAGATTGAGATAAGATCGTAACAAAAATGTTTATCGTTATGCTGATGAGCTTTCCTCTTCCCCGCAATTTGTCGAGTTTTCTTCGACTTTAAGTTACTCCACTATAAAGCTTTCTCAAAACGTATTTCACTGTCGAAATTATGTAACCTCCAAATGACAAAAGCAAAGGTTGAGAATATCGTTGCATCAACGCAAATTGCAGATAGTCTCGATTTGACCGCGATTGCTATGGCCCTAGAGGGTGCAGAGTACGAGCCTGAACAATTTCCCGGCCTTATTTTCAGGATAAAGGAGCCGAAGACCGCACTGTTGCTCTTTAGAAGCGGAAAGGTCAACTGTACCGGTGGAAAAAGTATGGATGACGTTCGAAAATCCATCAATATTGTGATAAATCTACTAGATAAGGCCGGTATCCCAATAATTAAGAACCCAGAAATAAAGATTCAAAACATGGTTGCTGTCTATGACCTAGGTCACGAGTTGAATCTGACGGCAATCGCAGTGACCCTCGGTTTGGAAGGGGTTGAATACGAGCCTGAGCAGTTCCCCGGCCTGGTATACCGCTTCAGCAACCCGAAAGTGGTAACATTGCTTTTCGGGTCCGGGAAGGTCGTATTGACCGGTGCGAAGCGAGCAGAGGACTTGGACCTAACTGTGGAAGCGCTCAAAAAGGAGTTGAAAGCTGCAGGCCTACTACATTGACTGTTATGGTAGATGTTAACATGAATAATATAAAAATACAAAATCTCGTTGCTACGACGCCTGTTGCCGAGAATCTCGATCTAAAGCTTATTCACCGGATGATGAATGGGACAGAATATGATCCCGCGATATTTCCAGGGCTCGTCTTTCGTTTAAGGGAGCTGGGAACCACGTTGCTCCTGTTTAAAAGTGGACAAGTCGTGTGCACGGGCGGGAAGGATATAGAAAATGTCGATCGAAGCATAGAAACCCTTGTCAAAATACTTGGAGATGCGAACTTCAAGGTGAATAAAAATCCGAATATCACTATTCAGAACATCGTGGCAACATGCGATTTGGGTGTGAGGTTGAACCTAATTGATGTTGCGGTAAGCCTGGGCCTGGAGAATGTAGAATACGAACCAGAGCAATTTCCAGGTCTGGTGTACCGAATTGATGAGCCTAAGACGGTGTTGTTGCTTTTCCAAACCGGGAAAGTCGTTTGTACCGGTGCAAAACATATCGAGGATATAGAAATCGCTATAAATAAACTCAAATATGACCTGAACATATGATTTGAGGCCGATTGAACCTGGGTTACCTACGTCGAAACCTGCCAAATTCCAGGGTTATATTGCCGAAAACAATCTGAAAAGTGCCATATATCGTCATAAACTATTTATCATTAAAAAACAATTCAGGATTGCCTTAAAACCTTCAAATGAGGGGAGTAAAGTATCGTTTCCTTCAAAGTTAATGGGGGCATAAAATGGAAGACAAAAGCGTTTTGGTCATAGGCGGAGGCATCGCAGGGATCCAGGCCTCTTTGGATTTGGCTGATAAAGGTATGCAGGTCTATCTCGTGGAAAGGGAAACGAGCATCGGGGGAAGAATGGCTCAACTGGACAAGACCTTTCCCACGAACGATTGCTCCATCTGCATACTTGCCCCGAAGATGGCAGATTGTTTTGGCCACGAAAACATCAAGGTCATGACCTATTCTGAGGTTAAAGGCATAGAAGGTGAGGCAGGAAAATATGAGGTGAAGGTGCTGAGAAAGGCCAGGCATGTAAAGGAGGATGTATGCACTGGTTGCGGTGACTGTAACGCAAAATGTCCAGTCAAGGTCCCAAATGAATTCGATATGAATTTGGGCATGAGAAAGGCCATCTATTTACCATTCTTACAGGCCGTTCCAAGGGTCATGACCATAGACGAGGAGAACTGCATATTCTTCACGAAGGGCAAGTGCAGGGTGTGCGAGAAGCTGTGTAAAATCGGCGCAATAGAATTCGATAAGGGCCCCGAGGAGGTGAAGTTGAACGTGGCTGCGATCATCGTTGCCACGGGATTCGATGTTTGGGACCCAACCAGTGCAAAAGAATACGGCTACGGTAAGATTCCCAATGTCTTTATATCCATGGAATTCGAGCGCCTGATCAACGCCTCAGGACCAACAGGCGGACATATACAGAGACGTTCCGACGGCGAAAGGCCCAAGAAAATCGGGTTCATACAGTGCGTTGGTTCGAGGAATCCACAGTTGGACCGTCCGTACTGCTGCAGTGTTTGCTGCATGCACTCTACGAAGGAGGCGATATTGGCAAGGGAGCATCACGATGACATGGAATCGTTCATCTTTTATAAGGATTTGAGGACCTTCGGCAAGGGTTTCAACGAGTACGTGGAGAGGGGAAAGAGCGATTACGGTATCACATACATCAACTCAGACGCCACCGTGGATGAGAATCCCGACAACCATAACCCCATTGTAATATATGATGTGGCTGGTAGACAGGAGAAGATGGAGGTTGACATGGTGGTTCTGGCGACAACGCTCATGCCCAGGAAGGGTGCCAAAGAACTGGCAGAGCTTCTTGGAATCGACGTGGATGAGTTCGGCTTCTACGAATCTGTGGACAAGCTGCTGAACCCAGTTGACACCAAGCGGCCTGGAATTTATCTGGCTGGTTACTGTCATGAGCCCATGGATATTCCTGAGGCTGTAACCCAGGCGAGCGGTGCCGCTGCGAGGGCTGCGGAGCTCCTTACAACCAAGGTGGTGAGCTGATGGAACAGGAAACGCTAAGAATCGGTGTGTTCGTCTGCCACTGTGGGGTGAACATCGGCGGCTTCGTCGATGTGCCAACCGTTGCGGATTATGCAAGGACATTGCCCAATGTGGTTCATGCCGAGAATAACCTCTACACTTGCGCTGATGACGGGTTAACGGCGATTAAGAACGCCATAAAGGAGCACAACCTCAACAGGGTGATCGTGGCATCATGCACACCCCGTACCCACGCACCGCTTTTCATGAGAATTTGCGAAGAGGCCGGGTTGAACAAATACCTGTTCACCTTCGTGAACATCAGGGAGCACTGCTCATGGGTGCACATGAAGGAGAAGGAGAGAGCCTCTGAAAAGGCCAAGGATCTGATAAGAATGGGTGTCGCTCGGGCCACACTTCTCGAACCGCAGGAGGAAGTGAAAATAGATGTCAGGCCATCTTCTCTTGTGTTGGGAGGTGGAGTGGCTGGTATGACCGCTGCCCTCAACCTGGCAAACCAAGGTTTCGAAACCCATTTGATCGAGAGGGAGCCTGAGCTTGGCGGCTTTATCAAGAAGCTGAACACCCTCTACCAAACAGGGGAGAGCGGTAACAAAGTCGTAGAACCCCTGATTGAAAAGGTGAAAGCAAATGAAAAAATCCATTTGTACACGAATACAAATCTGAAATTTTTAAAGGGATACATCGGCAAATACGATGCAGTTCTTGACGTCAATGGCGAGGATAAGGAGATAGGTGTAGGCACGATCATAGTGGCTACAGGTGCTGAGGAACACAGGCCAAAAGGCCTGTACGGATTGGGAGAGTTCGATAACGTTATAACATTAACTGATTTCGAGGAAATGGCCAGGGAGGATAAGCTCCCCTCGGACCTAAAGAACGTTGCGTTTATCACATGTGCGGGCTCGAGGGGTCAGGACAAGGAGTACTGCTCGAGGATCTGCTGCACTGTAACCGTGAAAAACGCCATGAAGCTCATGGAAATGGCATCAGGTGCCGCTGAGGCAAAGGGGGATGAAAATGGGGAGGAGGAACAAGCCGAGGAAGGAAAGGAGGAGGCAGCGGAGGAACCAGAGGAGCAAAGAGCATCAGGAAGAAGGAGCAGAAGGGACAGAAGGGCGAGGAGACCCACGAGAAGGCGGGGAGTTGAGAGAGGCGAAGAAAGACCGAAAGAAAGGGGTGGTGTGGAGGTTACCGTATTCAACAGGGGAATAACAACTTACGGGGTAGAGCAAGAGCTTTTATACAATAAGTCCAGAGAAAAAAGGGTTAAGTTCACACGCTTCGTTCCCGAGAACCCGCCGAAAGTTACGATGGAGGACGGAAAGCTCACGATATCCTACTACCACGAAACGTTGAAGGCTGATAGGAGGATGCAGCCTGATCTGATAGTGTTGGCAACACCTCTTACCCAGAGGCCTGGAGCAGTGGAGCTGTCAAAGCTGCTCAAGGTTCCTTTGGGTAGGGACGGTTTCTTCTTGGAGGCCCATGTCAAGCTCCGCCCCGTGGATTTTGCAACGGATGGTATATTCCTGTGCGGCACAGCTCACGGCCCAGCAAACATCAACGAGACAGTGGCTCAGGCATACGGCGCAGCCTCTCATGCCTCTATACCTATGGGTAAGGGTTATGTTCAGGCAGAGGCCATCGTTTCCCAGGTGGACAGGGAGCGATGCTCGGGGTGTAGATCATGTGAAAAGGTCTGTCCATATGGAGCGATCCAATTCGATGAAGAAGGCATAGCTGAGACCATCGTGGCGGCATGTAAGGGCTGCGGGACCTGCGGCTCCATCTGCCCAGAGAAGGCGATATCCATGACACATTACACGGACGAGCAGCTCACCGCTGAAGCCATCGCGGCCTTGGAGGAGGTGGGAACTTGAGCGAAGAACAGAGCTTACAAAACGCCTCTAAAGAGGAGAAAGTGGAAGATAAAGCTGAGAAGCCAAAGAAGAAAACCATCAAATTAAAGCTCAAAAAGAAAGTTGAAGCCAAAGCAGAAGAGGAAAAAACTGGAAAAGAATTCGAGCCGAAGATCATAGCCTTTCTCTGCAACTGGTGCTCTTACGCAGGTGCGGATTTGGCGGGCGTGAGCAGATACCAGTATCCTACAAACACTCGGACGGTTCGGGTAATGTGCAGCTCCAGGATTGACCCTGTTCTCATAATTGAGATGTTCATTCACGGTGCGGATGGTGTGCTCGTTGGAGGCTGCCATCTCGGCGATTGTCACTATATAACAGGAAATTACTTCACAGAGAAGAAGGTCAAGCTGGCAAGAAAATTGATCGAGAAGGCAGGAGTTGAACCGAAGCGATTGCGCTTGGAATGGATATCCGCATCGGAAGGCGAGAGATTTTCCAAGGTTGTGGAGGATTTTGTTAATGAAATAAAGGCTCTGGGCCCCAGTTCTGTAGCGGGAGA
The DNA here is from genome assembly GCA_965371185.1 of uncultured Thermoplasmata archaeon. Lineage (GTDB taxonomy): Archaea > Thermoplasmatota > Thermoplasmata. Next base: position 18,285 of record CBDUXN010000001.1, on the reverse strand, counting down.
TAAGCCCGACATTGAAAAACTTGAAACCCTCTTCGCCGCCAAGAACGCTGTAAGGGATTTCAGGTTGAGGTCTCTTGTGGCCAAAGAAATTGAGCTGATAGAGAAGGGCAATGTCTACGATAACAAGCTTTCGCAGGAAGAATTTGACGATCTTATGGAGAGAGCGATAGATGATGAGATTGCCAGGCAGAAAATTCTTCTTATGACCATGGACGGACCCTACTCCGTTATAGATATCGCTTCCAATATCCAACTCCCCCCGCAAAAGGTGCTGCAGCATATCGTCACCCTTAAAGATAGAGGTTTGGTTATGGTGGACAAGTTCGACGGCGTGATGCCTCTTTACATAACCCTGAAAGAGGAGGTGCTCAGATGAAGAGAGAAGAACCCCCTACCAAGTCTAAGAGCAAAGGTACAAAGGGGAGAATAAAGATGATAAGAGATTCCTGGCAAGATCGGGAACGCATCTCCACGCTCCCAAGATGGGGGCAGGTTCAAACCAAAATCATCCAGGAATGCTTGGCCTCACTGCCCGAAATCGATGAAGAGACGAAGAAGAAAATCACTAGGAACATGCTCCTAACGTTGAGATGCCACAGCTGTGAGAGGGCGAGGAGTGATGAGTGCAACTTCTCCGTATGTATAAGAGGTCTCCTCTCCGGTCAGGAGGTGTTCAGATGAGCGATAAGGTGGGTGCTGTTCTTGTCATAGGCGGCGGAATAGCAGGCATGCAGTCGTCACTGGATTTGGCTGATTCAGGTTATTATGTGTACATAGTTGACAGCTCACCCAGCATTGGCGGTGCCATGGCTCAGTTGGACAAAACGTTCCCAACGAACGACTGTGCAATGTGCATCATGGCCCCTAAGTTGGTTGAGACGGGAAGACATCACAACATCAAGCTGATAACGAATGCTGATGTGGAAAAGGTGGAAGGCGAGGCAGGCAATTTCAAGGTCACCGTGAGTAAAAGGCCCCGGTACGTGGACGAGAGCAAATGTACAGGCTGCGGTCTGTGTACACAGCGCTGCCCTGTTGAGGTCAAGGATGAGTACAACAGGGGCTTCAAGGTCAGAAAGGCGATCTACATCGGATATCCCCAGGCTGTACCTCCAACCCATTGCATAGACCAGGATCACTGCATAGGATGCGGCATCTGCGATACCCAGTGCAGGGCTGGGGCGATACAATATTCCCAAACACCGGAAGATATGGAACTGAACGTGGGCTCGATCATCGTGTCTCCAGGGTTCGAGGAGTTCGATCTGAGCACCATGAGAAGGGAGTACGGCTACGGCAGATTTCCCAACGTTGTATCAAGTCTCGAATTGGAGCGCATGCTGAGCGCAACTGGCCCCTATGGAGGTGTTGTTCTCAGACCATCGGATGGAAAGATAGCCCAGAAAATAGCATTTATCCAGTGTGTGGGTTCCAGAGACAGAAGCATCGGCAACCCATACTGCTCCTCAGTATGCTGCATGTTCGCAATAAAAGAGGCGGTTATAGCGCAAGAACATACTCCAGGCCTGAGTTCAACCATATTCTTCATGGACATGCGGGCCTTCGGCAAGGAATTCGATGATTATTACATCAGGGCTGCCGATGAACATAAAGTGAGATTTGTCAGCAACAATCGCATTTCTTCTGTTGAGGAGATGCGTGATACAAAGAATCTCAAAATAGTATATATCGAGGAGGGCGAACTAAAGGAGGAAGAGTTCGATTTAGTCGTTCTTGCGGTGGGCATGGAACACCCCAAACATGCAAAAGAGCTGGGCGAAAAATTGGGGATCGAATTAAACGATTTCGACTTCTGCAGTACCACCATATTCTCTCCCATAGGTACGAACAAGCCGGGAATATTCGTATCCGGTGTGTTCCAGGATCCAAAGGACATTCCTGACAGCGTTGCCCAAGCTTCTGGAGCAGCAGCAAGAGCGTCGAGCGTCATTTCATCACAAAGGGATACGCTCACCACGGTAAAGGAATATCCAGAGGAGAAGGATGTTTCTGGTGAGGAGCCTCGCATTGGAGCTTTTATCTGTCATTGCGGCATTAATATCGGGGGTGTTGTGGATGTTCCTGGTGTTGTGGAATATGCGAAAACACTGCCGAATGTCGCTCATGCGGAAGATAATCTGTACACGTGTTCCCAAGATGCACAGGAGCACATAAAGGAGATGATCAAGGAGCATAACCTCAATCGTGTGATGGTAGCCTCTTGCACTCCCAGGACACATCAGCCATTGTTCCAAAACACTGTGGCTGAAGGAGGTTTGAACCCGTACCTCTTTGAGATGGCGAACATTCGCGATCAGTGCTCGTGGGTCCACATGAACGATCCGGAAAGAGCCACGGAGAAGGCGAAAGATCTGGTACGGATGGCGGTGGCAAAAGCGAGATTGAACACATCACTGCCAAAGATATCGATCGAGGTAAAACAATCCGCCCTGGTAATAGGCGGAGGAATAAGCGGGATGCAGGCAGCCTTGGAACTTGCGGAGCAGGGATTTGAGGCCTACCTGGTGGAGAAGGAGAATGAATTGGGAGGACTGGTAAAAAGACTCCATTACGGTTTAAAGGGGGAAGATATCCCTGGGTATCTGAATGAGACCCTTTCAAAGGTCGAGGCAAACGACAAAATTACCGTCTATAAAAATACGGTGATAAAGAACGTCTCGGGCTATGTCGGGAACTTCGTCAGTACCTTGGATCATAATGGCGAAGAGAAGACCCTTGAACATGGGGCAATTATCGTTGCCACAGGTGGTATCGAATACAAACCTACGGAGTACTTATACGGTAAAAATGAAAAAGTGCTTACCCAGCTAGAATTCGATAATATTCTGTTCAATAATGAATTGAATCCCAAAGCCAAAACGGTGGTTATGATCCAGTGTGTAGGTTGCAGGGACGAAGCTCGAACCTACTGCAGCAGGGTGTGCTGTGTGGAGGCCGTTAAAAATGCATTGAAGGTTAAAGAAAAGAATCCCGATATCAGCGTCTTCATCCTGTATAAGGATATGAGAACATACGGTTTCAGGGAAATTTACTACGAAGAGGCGGCAAAGCAGGGTGTCAATTTCACCAGATACGATGACGAAACGAAGCCGGTGGCTACCGATGATGATGGCCTACAAGTCAAGGTTTTTGATCATTTTCTGAATGAGGATATCGTATTGAAACCAGATTACCTGGTGTTGAGCGCCGCAACGCTTCCCAACCCAGACAACTCTGAATTGGCACAACTGCTGAAGGTACCCTTGAGTAAGGACGGATTTTTCTTGGAAGCGCATATGAAGCTGCGTCCAGTGGAATTCGCAACAGATGGCATCTTCATGTGCGGCTTGGCTCATTCGCCCAAATTCTTTAACGAATGTATCTCACAGGCAAGCGCTGCTGTTTCAAGAGCTGCCACGATTCTATCGAAAGAGAGGCTCTTTGTTGAGGGGGTGGTATCTTCTGTTGATGAGGAAAAATGTACAGGCTGCGGTACCTGCGAAATGGTATGCCCGTACGGGGCAGTAAGTGTTGATATGGAAGAATTGAAGGCGAAGGTGGCCGAGGTATTATGCAAGGGATGCGGCACCTGTAGCGCTGCTTGTCCTGAGAAGGCCATTGATATTGCCCACTTTACGGATTTGCAGATTCTTGCACAGGCTGTCGCTGCACTTAAGGAGGGGATCGCTTGAGCGAATTAAACGAAGAAGAGCAGAAGAAGATAGAGGAGATGAGGAATGCCTGGAAGAAAAGGATGCTCCTTTCAACACAGCCGAAATGGAAGGATGTGCAAACCAAAAGCATAGAAGACATCAAAAAGAATCTTCCAGATGTTGACGACGAGACAAAAGAATGGATCATCAGGGAAGTGTTGTTAACGTTGCGGTGCCATTACTGTGAGAGGGCGAGAACCGATGCCTGTAATTTTTCTGTTTGTGTAAGAGGTTTGATGTCTGGAGTAGAACCGGAGTGATATTTAGGAGAGTGAAAAAATGACGGCATTTGAGCCGAAGATAGTAGGCTTTCTTTGCAACTGGTGCTCTTATGCGGGAGCCGATTTGGCGGGTGTGAGCAGATTCCAGTATCCACCGAACATCAGAATCGTGAGGGTCATGTGCTCTGGCAGAGTCGATCCTTTATTCGTAGTGGAGATGTTTCTGCAAGGTGCTGATGGTGTTCTGATCGGCGGTTGCCATCCTGGTGATTGCCATTACATGGAGGGCAATTATCATACTGAGAGAAGGGTGAAAATGCTCAGAAAGGTGCTTGCACAATCCAATCTCGAGCCAGAAAGATTAGGGCTTGAGTGGATCGCCGCCTCCGAAGGTGAGAGGTTTGCGGAAACGATAAAAAAGTTCACTGAACAAATCAAGGGGCTAGGACCCAATCCTGTGGCAGGGGAGAAACCTGATTTGGAAACAATGGAGGCGTTGTACGCCGCAAGAAATGCTGTGGAAGATTTCAGATTGAGGACGCTGGTGGGAAAGGAGCTTGGGTTAGTGGAAAAGGGAAACGTCTATGATGAAAATATATCGCAGGAGAGATTGGATGAATTGATGGATACTGCCATTGTAGAGGAACTTGTGCGCACGAGGATACTTCTTCTCGCAAAAGATAAACCCAGATCTGTTAAAGAGTTGGCAAAAAAGATGAAAGTGCCTTCTAGGGAAGTTCTCAAGCATGTCGTGACTCTGAGGGACCGGAATTTGATACGATTGGAGGGAATAGAGGGCACGACGCCCCTTTATATCGCGGAGACGCAGGAGGTGGAGGCATGACCGATGCGGTAGGAGCAGTTCTGGTTGTGGGTGGAGGAATCGCAGGCATGCAGTCCTCCCTGGACTTGGCCGATTCAGGGTTTAGAGTATACCTTTTGGACAAAAGCCCGAGCATCGGCGGGGCTATGGCCCAGCTTGATAAAACCTTTCCCACAAACGACTGTGCCATGTGCATCATGGCCCCAAAATTGGTTGAGACTGGAAGGCATCGTAATATAGATCTGATAACGAATGCGCATTTAGAGAAGGTCGAAGGGGATGCAGGTAATTTCAAGGTCACCATCATCAAAAGGTCCAGATATGTAGATGAGAACAAATGTACTGGATGTGGAATCTGTACCCAAAAGTGCCCTGTTGAGGTAGTGGATGACTACAATAAAGGTCTCAAGGTTCGCAAAGCTATCTACGTTAGATATCCTCAAGCTGTGCCACTAATATTCACCATAGATAAAGATCATTGCATCGGCTGCGGAAACTGTGAAAGAAACTGCACGGCAGGTGCAATCGTTTACAACCAAGAGGAGGAAACACAAGAATTGAATGTGGGTTCAATAATTGTCTCACCTGGTTTTGATGAATTTGATTTACTCAAAAAGAGAAGGGAATACGGCTACGGCAGGTATCCAAACGTTGTTTCAAGCCTTGAGCTGGAGAGGATGCTCAGCGCCACAGGTCCATACGGTGGATTGGTTTTAAGGCCCTCAGATGGGGAGCTGGTGAAGAAGATAGCGTTCATACAATGTGTGGGTTCCAGAGACAGAAGCATCGGCAACCCATATTGTTCCTCTGTTTGCTGCATGTTCGCGATAAAGGAGGCTGTGATAGCGCAGGAGCACACCCCGGGCTTGAAGGCAACCATATTCTTCATGGATATGCGTGCCTTCGGTAAAGAATTCGATGATTACTACATAAGGGCTGAGAAAGAGCATGGTATAAACTTCATAAAAAACAACAGGATATCCTCTATCGCTGAGGACCCGGAAACCAATAATCTTTTCATAACTTATATCAAAGAAGGGCAACTGGTCTCAGAGGAGTTCGATATGGTAGCACTGGCTGTGGGAATGACAGCACCAAAGGATGCAGAGGATCTGAGCACCAAGCTCGGTATAGAGCTGAACCCATACGATTTTTGCTCTACAGATATATTGTTCTCCCCGTTAGAGACCTCTCGCCCCGGGATATTTGTAGGCGGAGCATTTGGTGCACCAAAGGATATCCCTGACAGCGTGTCAGAGGCAAGTGGTGCAGCAGCCAAAGCTTCATCTGTCATCGCCTCTGAGCGTGGAAAACTGGTCACTGTAAAGGAGTACCCACCAGAGAGAGATATAAGTGGTGAAGAGGCCCGCGTAGGTGTTTTTGTATGCCACTGCGGCATCAACATAGGTGGTGTAGTGAATGTACCTGAGGTGGTGGAGTATGCAAAGACACTACCAAATGTGGTCTATGCTGAGAATAATCTCTACACATGCTCTCAGGATACGCAAAAGAAGATCGGAGAAAAGATCGAAGAGCACGGATTGAACAGAGTGATAGTTGCATCGTGCACTCCTAGAACACATCAACCCCTTTTCCAAAATACGGTGGCTGAGGCGGGTTTAAACCCGTATCTTTTTGAGATGGCGAATATTCGCGACCAGTGCTCATGGGTGCATATGCATGAACCTGAGAAAGCAACACAAAAAGCCAAAGATTTGGTAAGAATGGTGGTGGCAAAGGCTGGTTTACTTGAGCCCTTAAAACGAGTTCCCATAGACATTAAACCTTCAGGTCTGGTCATAGGGGGTGGATTGAGCGGCATGACCGCAGCATTAGAGCTTTCTAAACAAGGCTATGAGGCGTTCATCGTTGAAAGGGAGAATGAACTTGGAGGTCTAATGAAACGAATACATTACGAAATGGTTGGCGAGAAGAAGGACATCCAGAAAAAAATGAAAAAACTGATAAAAAGCATTGATTCAGATGAAAAGATCCATGTATTCACAAACAGCACAGTGAAAAATATATCGGGATATATTGGCAACTTCAAAACGCTTGTAGACCATAACGGCGAAGATAAGGAAATCGAGCATGGAATAGTCATAGTGGCAACTGGAGGACAGGAGTACAAGCCTACGGAGTACCTTTACGGTAAAAATAAAAATGTTCTAACCCAACTGGAACTGGAGGAAAGGCTGGCTAAGAGTAAGGTCGATGCAGATACCATAGTAATGATTCAATGCGTTGGCTGCAGAAATGAAGAGAGGCCGTATTGCAGTAGAGTATGCTGCACCGAGGCAGTGAAAAACGCCCTAAAGATCGAGGAGTTGAAACCGGATGCAAATGTCTATGTGCTATTCAAAGATATCAGAACCTACGGTTTCAGCGAGGTGTTTTATGAGGAGGCAGCGAAAAAAGGTATAAAGTTCATTAGATACGATGACGAAACAAAACCCGAGGTGAGCGATAAGAAGGGTTTGAGGGTGAAGATCAAAGAGCAGTTCCTTGACGAGGAAATTGTAATTGAACCAGACCTTCTGGTTTTGAGCGCAGCCACAATACCACACCCAGATAACGGTGAGTTGGCGCAGATGTTGAAGGTGCCGCTGAGCAAGCATGGATTCTTTTTGGAAGCGCATATGAAGCTTCGTCCCGTAGAATTCGCCACTGAAGGTATATTCCTTTGCGGACTTGCCCACTCACCAAAATTCTTTGAGGAATGTGTTTCCCAAGCGAGCGCTGCCGTATCAAGAGCCTCCACGATCCTCTCCAAAGAGATCCTTGAGGCAGAAGGGGTGGTTTCCACCATAGATGAGAATATCTGTACAGGATGTGGTACTTGCGTTGTGCTATGCCCATTCAACGCGATAGAGAAGGACGAGAACGATATAGCGAGAGTAACCGAGGTGCTTTGCAAGGGCTGCGGGACCTGCGCGGCGAGCTGCCCTGAAAAGGCGGTATCACTAAAACAATTTACAGACGAACAGCTGATAGCCCAGGTTAAGGCAGCAGTGAGGGAGGTGGGATAGATGGTGGAATTCGAGCCCAAGATCGTTGGTTTCCTCTGCAACTGGTGCTCATACGCAGGAGCAGATCTGGCCGGCGTGAGCAGATTCCAATATCCACCGAACATCAGGATCATCAGAGTGATGTGCTCTGGTAGGATCGATCCTTACATTATACTCGAGGCCTTCGCTCAAGGCGTTGACGGTATGTTCATTGGCGGGTGCCATCCCGGGGACTGTCATTACCTTGAAGGTAACTATCAGGCCGAGAGGAAAATTAAAATGACGAGACAACTTGTGAAAAGAGCAGGGTTGGAGCCTGAAAGGCTGAGAATGGAATGGGTGGCAGCCTCGGAGGGCGAGCGTTTCGCAAAGCTGGTGAGGGAATTCACAAACCAAATCAAAGAATTGGGGCCAAGCCCATTGGCTGGCGAGAAGCCTGATGAGAAACTTTTGCAGAACGTAAACGCTGCAAAGCTTGCAGCATTGGACTTCAGGCTTCGAGCCATTGTAGCCAAAGAGAGACAGATCGTGGAGCTGGGCAACGTTTACAATGAGAAGAAAACCCAGGAGGAATGGGACGAGTTTATGGGGGATGCTGTAGAAGCTGAGTTTTATAGAAAGAGGCTCCTGGAGCTGATAAAAGAGAATCCGATGTCTGTAAAGGAGCTTGCCAAGGAGATCGAAATCCCCACTGACAAGGTTCTGGATCACGTAGTTTATTTGAGAAAGAAAAATCAGTTGGCACTTGATAGCATCGACGGTTTTACACCGAAATACATCTCCATAATGCAGGAGGTGAAGGCATGAGCGGTGATAAGATCGGGGCCGTGCTGGTTGTTGGCGGCGGAATAAGCGGGATGCAGTCATCACTTGATTTGGCAGATTCAGGTTTCAAGGTGTATCTTATCGACAAACTGCCCAGCATAGGTGGGGTGATGTCCCAATTGGACAAGACTTTCCCCACCAACGACTGTGCTATGTGCATCATGGCTCCGAAACTTGTTGGCACAGGCAGGCATCATAACATCGAGGTCATCAGCAACACGGAGATCGAATCCGTGGAAGGCGAGGCAGGTAAATTCAAAGTGACGCTCGTTCGAAGACCGAGAAGGATCAACGAGGAGAAATGTACCGGATGCGGTGTATGCGGCTCCAAATGCCCTGTTGAGGCCATCGATGAATACAACTGGGGGCTCACAAAAAGAGGGGCTATGTTCATTCGTTATCCTCAGTCTGTGCCCCTAAAATTCATGATAGATAAGGAGAAGTGCATAGGCTGTGGTATATGCGAGGAGGAGTGCAAGGCCAATGCAGTGGAGTACGACCAGGAGGAGCAGAAATTTGACCTCAATGTGGGCTCCATCATCCTCTCTCCGGGTTACAGCATGTTCGACCCTTCCCTGAAGACAGAATACGGTTACGGCAGATACAAAAACGTCGTATCGAGCATGGAATTCGAGAGGTTCTTGAGTGCCACAGGCCCATTCGCGGGCACGGTAATGCGCCCTTCCGACGGTGACATACCTGAGAAGGTGGCGTTCATCCAATGCGTTGGGAGCAGGGACAGCCAGATGGGAAACGAATACTGCTCATCGGTATGCTGCATGTTCGCCTTAAAAGAGGCCATAATCGCACAGGAGCACTCTGAGGGCTTGAAATCCCACATATTCTTCATGGATCTCAGGGCGTTCGGTAAGGAATTTGACGATTACTACAAGAGGGCAGAGGAGGAGCATAAAATAGGGTTCACAAGATGCAGGGTGGCTGAGATCACGGAGGTGCCTGAAACTCAGAATTTGATGGTGAAGTATGTGGAAGATGGAGAGCTGAAGGAGGAGGAGTTCAACCTCGTTGTCCTATCTACAGGATTTCAACCGCCAGAGAACGTAAAGGAATTGGCAGAAAAGGTCGGCATCGAACTGAACAGGTACAATTTCTGCGATACTGGCGTATTCACGCCTCTAGAGGCCTCCAAACCCGGGATATTCGTCAGCGGTGTGTTCAACGGTCCCAAGGACATTCCCGATACGGTGGCGCAGGCAAGCGGTGCGGCAGCAAAAGCATCCTCGATGATCTCCTCTGAGAGAGGAAAAATGATCACTATCAAAGAGTATCCTCCAGAGAGGGATATTAGCGATGAGGAGCCACGCATAGGTGTCTTTATATGCCATTGCGGCATCAATATTGGAGGAGTGGTTAATGTCCCAGAGATTGTGGAATACGCTAAGACTTTGCCGAATGTGGTTTATTCTGAGCACAACCTCTATACCTGCTCGGAAGACACTCAGAAAGGTATCAAGGAGAAAATCCAAGAGCACAACTTAAACAGGGTTATTGTGGCTTCCTGCACTCCAAGGACCCATGAACCTCTTTTCAGAAGCACCACCAAGGAAGGCGGTCTGAACCCCTACCTCTTTGAAATGGCGAATATCAGAGACCAATGCTCCTGGGTTCATATGCACGAACCTGAAAAAGCAACCCTGAAGGCGAAAGATCTGGTAAGAATGGCTGTAGCGAAGTCAAGGCTGCTTGAACCCTTATACGAATTAACCTTAAACGTGTTTCAGTCGGGACTGGTAATCGGAGGGGGTTTGAGTGGTATGACTGCCGCGTTAGAACTGGCAAAACAGGGCTACGAAGTTCATCTCGTGGAAAGAGAGAAGGAACTCGGCGGGAATTTAAGAAGAATTCACTATGTGCTCAGCGAGAAGGACGAGGATCCGCAGGAGATTTTAAAACAAACCGTTGAAAAGGTCGTGGACAACGAGAAAATCAAGGTACATCTCGGAACAACGGTGAAGAGCATCGAAGGGTTCGTGGGTAATTTTAAAACCGTGCTCTCAGATGAAACGGAAATCGAGCATGGTATTGTCATAGTCGCTACCGGTGGATTGGAGTATAAACCTAAGGAATACCTGTATGGACAGGATGAGCGCGTCTTGACACAAATGGAACTGGAGGAAAAGCTGGCCAAGGCCGACCTCAAGCCGAACAGCGTGGTCATGATTCAGTGCGTGGGTTCACGAAACGAGGAAAGACCATATTGCAGCAGGATATGCTGTGCAGATGCAATTAAGAACGCGCTGAAGATCAAGGAGAGGAACCCTGATGCAGAGATTTTCGTGCTATACAAGGACATTCGATCCTATGGTTTCAGGGAGGACTACTACAGGGAAGCCGCGGACAAGGGTGTGAGATTCATTAGATACGATGATGAACATATGCCGGAAGTCGCTAAGAATGGAGACGGTATGGCCGTAACCGTAACAGACCCGATACTGACCGAACAGATAACGATCAAAACCGAATATGTTGTTTTGAGCGCGGCAACACTCCCACAACCTGACAATGAAGAATTGGCTCAGATGCTTAAAGTTCCGCTGAGCAAGGATAAATTCTTCTTGGAGGCGCATATGAAGCTTCGTCCAGTTGACTTCGCAAATGATGGTGTGTTCCTTTGTGGGCTGGCGCATGGCCCGAAATTCATCGATGAAAGCATCTCTCAGGCATGCGGTACGGTATCCAGGGCATGCACGATTCTCTGCAATGAAACGATGGAACTTGAGCCCACGATCTCTGAGGTAATAGATGAGAACTGCGACGGCTGTGCTTACTGCATAGATCCTTGTCCATATAATGCATTGACTCTAATCGAGTATATGAGAAACGGACAGGTAAAAAAGACCGTGGAGAGAAACGAAACCGCCTGCAAGGGCTGTGGGGTTTGCATGGCGACCTGTCCAAAGCAGGGAATAATGGTGAAAGGTTTCAAATTGAATCAGTTGGGTGCAATGGTAGATGCAGTATTGGAGGTGGCTTAAATGGTGGAGGGGGGGACAACTGAAGGAATAGCAGGAGAAGAGGATTTCGAGCCGTTGATAATCGCATTTTGTTGCAACTGGTGTTCCTACACCGGGGCAGATTTGGCAGGCACTTCAAGACTTCAATATCCATCGAATATCAGGATAATCCGCGTCATGTGCTCAGGGATGGTCCATCCCAATTTAGTGATCGATGCCCTTTCAAAAGGTGCTGACGGAGTTCTGATGTGCGGCTGCCACCCTGGAGACTGTCATTACATTGAAGGCAACCTGATAGCTGAGAAAAGAGCAGATGCGATCTTCCTTCTATTGGAGGATTTGGGCCTCGAGCCTGAGCGATATCGCTTGGAATGGATTTCCGCATCAGAAGGTCAAAGGTTCGCAGAGGTTATGAAGGAGATGACGGAGCAGATAAAAGCCTTGGGACCGAGTCCTTACAGGATGTAATAGAACGAATATTACCATGAAAAAATTAAAAAGAAAAAGGGGAAGAATTTAATTTTTAAAGGTATTCAGCAGCTTTCCCCTATGATCCATTATGTCCACTTTCACTGGTATGGTACCGTCCAGGTTATGGGTTGCACAGCTCAGGCACGGGTCATATGCCCGAATGCTCATCTCAACCTGGTTTAAAATGCCCTGGTCATATTTGCCGTCTTTTATTAGACTCGTAGCAGCCTGTTTCACCGACATGTTTATTGGAGCGTTGTTGTGGGTTGTACCAACGATCAGGTTCACATTCGTGACCATGCCCCTTTCGTCTGTCTCGTAATCATGGATCAAAGTGCCTCTCGGTGCTTCGGTAGCGCCGATACCATGAGCGGCCCTGGGTGTAACCGGGACCCTTGTTTCCGTGCTGGTTATCTCCGGATCGTTGAGCAGTTCCACCATGTACTCTGCGTTGTACAGTAACTCAATCAACCTGGCCCAATTGTACAATAGTGTCTGTTGTGCTGGTCTTCCGAACTCCTTGCGGAACTCTTCAAGCTCCGCCTGCGCTAGCTGCGTGGGAATCTTGTCCACAACGTTTATTCTTGCCAATGTGTTCGTCCTATAGATGCCTTTAGGTGCGTCCAGATTCATATCGAATCCTTCGCCCCAGCTCTTTGCATACGGGAACTTAAGGTAGGTCCAGGGTAAGACTTTTTCTTCTATATAATCCGTGTAGTTGGTATATTCGAACTCCTCATAGCTTCCGTCCGGCTTCATGAGCCTCGCTTTACCATCGTATAGGTCCATTGATCCATCGTCACGAACCGTGCCCAAAAAGCCTGTTTTTATGACCCCGAGCGTCTTCACAGTATCGATGTATTTCGAGAATAGATCCTCTTTTGCAAATTTTATTGCGAACTTTGCGAACTCAAGCACCTCTTCTGCCATTGGGAGTACTTTATCCTTTTCAGCTGCCGTAAGTGGCTTGCTGAAACCGCCTGGTACCGCGGTAACAGGATGTATTGATTTGCCTGAGACAATGGTAAGCATCTGTGCACCCAAATGCCTGTTCCTTACCACCTTCTTTCCGATGTCCGGGAACTTTTGAGCGATGCCTATAACGTTCCTAACAGAGTAGTCCGCATCCGGACCCATCACGAAGTCGGGTCCTGCAAGGAAGAAGAAGTGCAGGATGTGTTCCTCTGTAAAGGCTATGCTGTTACACAGCTCCCTCAATTTCCTGCCGGCAGGTGGGGGCTCCACACCAAAAACTGCATCATTCGCCTTTGCTGAGGCAAGATGATGCGACCACGGGCACACACCGCATATGCTGGTGGTTATCCTTGGTAATTCCTCCACTGGCCTGCCGATGCAGAACTTCTCAAAGCCTCTAAGTTCCACCACGTTGACGAAGGTATCTGCAACATTGCCTGCATCGTCCAGTTGAATGGTCACTTTCGCATGACCTTCAATTCTCGATACCGGTGCTATTGTAAGAGTCTTTCCCATTTATATCACCCCCCTCCAGGTCTGGGTCTCGCAGGTAATGGTCTCAACCTCTTCTGTGCTCCGATGTATCTGTTCAGCAGCGCTCTTCTATCGTCAACATCTCTAGCATTCAAACCGATGCTTGACATCGCGCTCATCATGTCCACCAGTGGATTGGCGCCCTTTCTTATCGGCCCAAAGCACCCTCTGCACGGCATGTATCCTTTAACGCATCGAGGTACCGTTTGCTCTCCTTCTGTAGCTGTTTTGCCACATCCGGATTTCGTTACAGTGCCCAAGCAAATGATCCCCTGCTCGTTGAAGCATCGCCAGCTGTCATATTCGCCCGGAGTAAACTGTGCATCCTGCAGAGGTCTTTTGATCGTCACTTCGGCCTTCTTCTCTCTCTTTACTGGACAGTCATCGCAAACGCTTCTCTCAGGCATTGACCACTCCTTACCTTCTAAAAGAGCTGTTAAAGCCTCAACGATTAGAACAGGATTTGTTGGGCAACCTGGAATAGCCACATCAACTTTTATGATCTCATCCACTGCATAAACCCTGTCCAAAAGAGGCGGTAAGTTCTCCTTAGGAGTGTCTGCCGGCTCCGTAGTCTTGGATTCCCTGTACACTTTATTGCACAGATCCTCCAATGTATACATATTCGCCAAGGCAGGGATGCCACCAAAACATGCGCACGAGCCCAGCGCTATTAGCGTCTTACAGCTCTTTCGCATCGCCTCTGCCACATGCTTCTCCTTCTCGTTCCTCACACCGCCGGAGATTATGCCCACATCCGCTTCTGGTATCTGGATGATGTTCGTATCGTCTTCACCAGTCTGTCCAAAATACTTGTGGTCCATCAGAACAGGTATATGCACGAACTCCAGCTGCGCAAGCAGATCCAGCAATGGTTCACCGATGTCCAAAATAGTTACTTCACAACCGCCACAGATGTTAAGCCATTCTTCTGCCACTTTTACCATACGCTCCCTCCTTATGAAAGGTGGAGATGTGTATGGAATAAAGGTATATAAAATCTACTACGCATAGCGATATTTTTATGACGATATATGACATCTAATTCGTAATAAAAGATTGGACATCGTTTTAAAAAGGCATTTTATCGTTTTTTATGCTCCAGAGAAGCCTTTAAGCCTACATCCGCTCAGCTGACCATAAACTTTATTAGAAGCTCGTTCTTAGCGGGCTAAGGAGGCAACAACCTTGGAAGACATGCCTGAATACCGCGATAAGTCTGTAATCATCTTTGGATGCGGAAATATCCTATTTGGCGATGACGGCTTCGGTCCAGCTGTTGCTGAAGAACTCGAGAGCAAATACAATATTCCTGAGCACATTTGCATAATCAATGCCGGGACATCTGTTAGGGAGTTCTTGTTCAACATCACCATAGACGAGAAAAGGCCAGAAAAGATAATCATCGTGGATGCAGTGGATGTTGGAAAACAACCTGGTGAGGTATTTGAGATCGACTTGGATGACCTGCCAGAAAATAAAATCGATGATTTCTCAATGCATCAGATACCGACATCCAATCTTTTAAGGGAGTTAAGGGATTTCTGTGGTGTGGATGTGAGGATCCTCTCATGCCAGGTTGAGAATATACCTGAATTGGTGGAGCCAGGTCTATCTGAACCTTTGAAGGGTAAGGTCAAAGAGATATGTGAGATCATCGTAAAAAAATTCTTTTAAAGGTCTGGATTTGTTCGTAGAATGATGGAGAGTCAGTTAATGTGAAATACGATAAAGATTATACCATGCCGAAGAACTCAACTGGGGGAAGTGAGCGATGCCTGAGATCTGTAAAATCATAGACGGAAAGAAGTTCATGTGGGATGGAGAAAATTACGAAGGAATGGAGCCTGCCAATACCGCTGAGGAAACCTACAAGAAAGATGGATTCGAGACGAGAATTATCGAGGAGCAAGGAAAACATTTGGTGTATTCGAGGAGAGAAGTGACTGAGATCGTTTTAGAGGGTGAACCACCACCTGCATAATTTCCTATTTTAATGTTTTTTTCTTTCTATAATAATAATTATTAAATGATATATAGTAAGTGATTCTAATGAGCGAGGAGCGCATTACCCTTTCACACGGCGCCGGTGGAGCGATCATGCAGAAGTTGATCCAGAGGAACATTTTAGAGCATATCGGTGCTTTTGAATCAGGTAGAGACATAGACATTTCACTTCAGGACTTAGATGATGCTGGCGTAGTGGAGGGCATAGTTTTCACCACAGACTCTTATGTGGTAAACCCAATATTTTTCCCTGGAGGGGACATCGGAGGTTTGGCCCTTTCAGGCACGATAAACGACCTCTCTGTCATGGGCGCAGAGCCCTTGGCCTTGTCCCTGGGCTTGATCATCGAGGAAGGTTTCTTGATCTCCGATCTAGATAGACTTTTAGATAGCATTGGAAAGGTCTCCAAAGAAACAGGCATACCCATCATCACAGGCGATACAAAGGTCATGGAAAAAGGTGCCATGGACAAGATCTGCATCAATACCTCGGGGATCGGGAGAAGATCGCAATTTTTGGATACCAACATCGAGGAGATAAAAAAATACAGGAATTTTGAGGGAGATTGGCTGAAGGATTCGAACCTCAAAGAAGGGGACAAGATAATCATATCCGGCAGTATCGGCGATCACGGAATAATCATCCTCTCCGCAAGAGAGGGCTACGGCTTCGAAGCAAAATTGAAGAGCGATGTCTGTCCACTCAATTCGATGATCTCGAAAGCCTTGGAAGAGGGGGGAATAGTTGCCATGAAAGACCCAACCCGTGGCGGCCTCGCCAATACCCTTAACGAGTGGGCCCAAAAATCAAAGGTTCTCATAGAAATCAACGAGGTAAGCATTCCAATAAAGGAGCCTGTCACAGCAGCCTGTGAGATGCTTGGAATAGAACCTCTGAACATAGCAAATGAGGGAAAGGTTGTGATGGGCGTGGTGAAGGAGAAAGCAGAGGAGATTCTCGAATCCTTGAGAAGGACTGAGAAGGGGAGGGATGCGGCAATTATCGGGGAAGTAAAAAAGGGAGACGGCACAGTTGTTTTGAACACGCTGGTAGGGGGTAAGAGAATCGTGGACATGCCGATCGGGGATCCTGTGCCGAGGATTTGTTGATCGTTACCGGTTAAACTACCAGCCCGTAAACGGACTGGCGTGAGGAAGTTAAAAGGGCGGAGCCCTTTGGAAATATGAATATAAAATTAGAGGGTTGGTATATATGTTAATATTCTCTATCAGACATCATTTTTTAATAAAGCCAGGGCTTTTTCAAGAAAGTTTCTTGCATTCTCAATAGCAATCCTTGCACTTTCTTCCTCGTATGTCAGGGCAATCAACAGGCAGTAGTGGCTCTTTTCCCTGTAACCTTTTTCGAAAACGAGGGCTTTTGCCGCATGAAACATGGAATAGTACGCCTGTACGGACGCCCATTTATAATCTTCATCATGCAAACTCTCTTCGGCACTGGAAAGATCGTATTTGGCCCCTTCCAACTCCTTTTCGATCATCTCACGGGATGCTTCTATTATTACTATTCGCCGCTCCTTTAGGCACCTTTCAAATTCATTCATAGCTGCCACGCCACAAGGCTATACCCTTATTTATTTCATTATAGAAAGCCCGGTCTTTATCCTTTAATTTAATGAATTCATGCGGGAGCATAATTATTGGTTTCAACTGTCTATTGGTAATACATTTGTTCCGAAGGAACTGTTTAATATCTTTTACATTCTCTGTAATTACAAAAAGGTCTATATCGCTGTCCAAAACATCTTCACCTGTTGAGCAACTTCCATACAAAATGATCTTATTACATTCATGTGCAATTTCTTTAATTACCCCATTCAATTCTTGAATATTTATAAAAATTTTAAAATACTTGATGGCCGGGTTCTTTTGGTTTATTTTGTAGTACAAGTTTCGTCCGCTCTTTTGCTTACTTATTAAGCCCATTTCATACAGTTTTTTTAAAACCTTATGGGATCCGCCCAAACTACCTCCTGTCATGGCTGCGATCTCTCTTACATAGAATTGTTTATCTGGTGAGCGAGATAAATATGTCAATACGGTTATAGCCAGGGGACTTATGTTCACTTTTTCGAACATATGTTCACTTTTTCGAACCATGAATGTTAATATACTTTTTATATTAAAAACTTGCTGATGATCATAATCCTAGGATTTATCATATCTCCTGTGTGAACTGAAAATACTCGTTTTCATCAAAGTACCCGCATGTGATCTCTGATAAACCTGTGCGTTTTTTAAGACTTTGGGCATAGAGGGTAAGCTGGGCCGCCGCGTTTCCCCCTTTCTCGGGCTTGTAGTCAAGGATGTGTACTCGATTTCCTCTCACTTGAATTAAATCTATGTGGCCTGTGAGAGGCTTTTTGAATCCTGATTCGGATTCGGTTAAGTATACAGGGACTTCCACAGCTACCGTTGCGGAATCGTTTACAAGGAAGAACTCCTCAACCTTTACGTGGCGCTCCATCTTGGTTTTGGCCAGTTCTAGGGCGAGATCTGTCATCCTGCAGGCTGGGCTGTTTTTTACCTCTCTGATCGCCGGTTTAGGGATGTTTATGGAGTTTGCGAGCTCCGAGCATCTAAGAACAGTTTTGGACTGAAATAGGTGGTCTTTTGGATCGTTTAACATGCTGTTGATGTAATATTTTAGTTTAGGGAACTGCTTGCCCTTGATATTGAGTTTCAATGAGTGGGCCTTGAACAGGTAGGGCT